>JAJZNK010000023.1 GCA_021811735.1 Nanobdellota archaeon
CTATCACAGTAAATATTCCCTTCAAGTTAGCATTTATAGATACTCCCTTAAGGGCCGGAGAAGTTTTTTTACCCCTCTCTTTGTAAACCTTTGTCAGATTTTTTATCAAAACGTCTACCATAACACACATATGAACTGCCTGCGGTATTTATCGTTTATTATTTTAATCTTGAATAATATCATATCAAAATCTTATTTTGTCTGCCAGGATTATTTAATAAAGGTGTCAATTATCTGTACTTTATTTTCATGAGCTTGAATAAAAACTTCCAACGGTATAAAAAAAGCCAGCCGAGTGCAAGATAAACTATGCCTATCAAGCTAGCGCCGTTCGGCCCGAAATACTTTGTCAGGAAAACAAGTATAAGGACAAATCCTACCAAAAAATAGCCAAATACAACAACCATAATGGCTATCCTTTTATTTTTCGTAAGTGACTCGGCTATCATCCAATTTAATCGAATTTATAGGTTTTATGTTTTTCCTAGCACAGCTTTCCTAAGTATTTAAATTCGGCGGTATTAAAACATAAATAGATTGATTTGATTATTGTTATATGAAGAGAATATTTCCCATAAACATGAAGATAGGGCAGATACAAGGGATAATCTCAATATTGAAGGAATTTGATGGTAGTATGTCTCTGCAAGAGCTTTCGGACGAATCCTTTCTGCAGGTAGACGATATTGTCAACATCCTTGAGGCCTGCAAAACCCTTGGAATCTTAAAGGTCAAAAAACAGTATATAACCTTGGACAAAAAGCTGATAAACAAAAGTCAGCATGAAATAAGCGTGAAAATAAGAGATAGAATCACTCGCATAGAACCTTTTTCGCAGATAAAAAGAAATATCAAAAAGATGAACGGTATATCAACTACTGAACTATTTCACTCTCTGATTGATAAGGGGCTGATAAATTACCGAGACAACATGTTAGGAATAGAAAGCTTCAAAAAGGACCTGCTTATAACAGGATTGAGATTGGGGATACTTTCATATGACCATGAAAATGACATATGGAAATTAGCTACTAAAAAAGATTAGCTTGCGAATATTGAGTATATCTCATTGACTTTGTTCCTGAAACTTCTGCTTCCCTTGTCTCTGGGCCGTTTTATGTCCACCTTTATTATTTTCTTTACACTGGTTGGCTTGCTTGAGAGAACAACTATCCTGTCAGACATCTCAACGGCCTCTTCTATGTTATGGGAGACCATTACTACTGATTTTGGCAGTGTTTTCCTGTCTTTTAGGACCTCTATGACTGCGTATCTGAGACTATTTGCAGTAAGCTCATCCAGCGAACTAAACGGTTCGTCCATTAACAGGAGCTCAGGATTCGATACAAGCGCTCTAGCAAGGCCCACTCTCTGCTTCATACCTCCGCTTAGAAGATTTGGATATGCATCCTCGAAACCTGTCAACTCAAGTTTGTTCAGCATGTCCAGCGCTATCTTTTCCCTTTCGTAGTCTGGCATATTCTTTGATGCAAGACCTATCTTGACATTTTCCAGATTTGAAAGCCAGGGCAAAAGCGCGAAATCCTGAAAAACGAATGATATGTTTCTGGAAGGCCCAGTTATCTCATGATTATCAAGCACTACTTTTCCACTGGTGCTTTTTATAAGCCCAGCAATTATCCTAAGTAAAGTACTTTTACCACACCCAGAAGGGCCTATTATGGATAGAAATTCAAATTCATTTGAATTAAATGAGATATCATCCAGAACTGCCACATTGCTTTTTGGATAGGTAAAAAACACGTTTTCCACTTTTAAGAATGCCATAATATCAAGAATAAACTGCATTTACTCTGTTATATAGTCTGCGCCATACAAAATAATTTATAAGCACTATCATTGCAACCATGTTAGTAAGCAAGATGCCCATAAGCAGAAGATTATTATTGGCAAGCGCAAGGTTAAGTGCCTTTCCAATACCTACATTGACAGATGTTATCACTTTGTTGCTTCCAGCAGAAAAATATTCTGCTACTATACTTGCATTCCACTCTGCTGCTATTCCAGTTACGGCACCAGTTATCACGCCCGGAGCCACTGCTTTAAGGTAGATTTTTTTCCACGCCACTGCCCCGTTCAAATGAAATACTCTTTTTACCTCCATTATACTCGGAGGCAAGTATTTGGTCGTAGCCACTATACTAAATATTACGTACCATAAACCGCTCAAAAAATAAATTATAAACGCCAAAAACTCAGAATCTCCATATACGATATATGCTATCGCAGGTAAAAGTATCGTTGCTGGAATCGATGCAACAACCTGAAATATAAGCATATATCTCTTGGTTTTTTCGGAAAGGAATATCACGTAAACACTCACTGGAATAGAAACTGCCAATATTGCAACGAAGGCTCCCCAGATGCGCAGAAAAGAAGCTGCTAGAGACAGCAACGAATATGTTTCATACTGCAAGATTTCATTCAGGATAGAGAAATTTATAATAAGAGTGATTTTATACACAACATAAATCAGAAAAATTGCGACCGCTGCATAAACCCCATACATAATTGCCTTCCTTGCTTTTCTATTGAGATTTACGCTTAATTTTGGCATTTTTTTAGGTGAGTTGAAAGTAAATCTTTCTATTTTCCTTTTTTTATAGTCTTTAATATAAAAACGATGTGCGAACCTGTCAAAATTTTCAAAAAACAGTAGACGCGTTGCTATTACGAACAGGATAAATATTGCAATGGAGTAAATGTAAAGCGTTGCACTTCCTGTCGAAGCAGCTCTTACAAATTCGACGCCTATTCCATGTTTTACTGTATAATCCTTCGTGCCAACAGAAAATATTTCACTAGTTACAAGATAAAAAAGGCCTATGGCCCAGGATAGACTCATCTGTTCCGAAAGCCTTGGCAGCGCCGCGGGTATGAATATCTTTTTAAGCCTCTGATAAAGACCAAGTCCGGATATTCTTGCCAGTTCTATGTATTCTTCCGGCAATGATATTACTGCTTGGTAAACTCCAAATATCATATTCCAAAGCATACTTGTTATAATCAGAAATATGACTGCAGCGTTTACTCCAATTGACCCTGGAAGATAAAAAACAAAAAGATAAATAGCGAACGGGAAAAAAGCAAGAATAGGCAGTGTTTGCAGGATGTCAATCAGTGGTGTCAAAAGCCGGTTTAAAACCTTGGACCTGGCGAGTGCTATGCCCGTAAAAAGCCCTATTGAAAGCGATGCAAAAAGAGCTATCAGCATTCTTACCCAAGAGTACGCTGTGTCTTCCAGCAACAAAAAAATAAGCAGTGACATATAAAAGTTATGTGTTCCTGCTAATTTTTAGCTTTCTAAGTATAAATGCTCCGTTGTCCCTCGCGTATTTTATCCCTGAACTTGAAATGAAGCATTCTGTAGCGCTTGATGGTAAGTATTCCGCGACACCAGATATCTTGTCTAGAAGAAACCTGTTCCCTTTCTTATCCTCAAGTTCTAGCCAAGAATGCTCTGCAGTTTCTCCCTTATTTTTAACGAGTCCCATTGTATAAAATGGTGCCAATCCAGTATTTTTCTTTTCTTTTTCTAGTATAAGCGAGAGTACTATGGAAAATTCATGGCATAAAAATGGGCCGTCCGATATAGCCGAATCTAGGGAAAACGCCTTGCCTTTTCTAGAGTGATTTCTTTCCATGTAAGAGAAATCATATGATGTCATAAGTCCCATTTTAACACTAGCCCCATCCGCATATTCGTTCATCCGATAGAAGAGCTGACGGTAAACAGAGTCGGCTATTGACAATGCTCTTTCTACCCCTGTTTTTTTGCCTGTGAATTGCACTGCAGTATTATAAAGTGCGTAAAGGTCCCCATCTCTGTCAAATTTTTCATTTATGTATACTCCATAGATATCCTTTAGAAATGAAGAGAAACGACCTTCACGCAGCTCAGGCAGTATTTCGTACGTCAGACCTGCATTCAAAACTATATCTCCCTTTTTTATCTTGTTTGAATTCTTAAGCAATATTTTGTAGTTTTCGAGATTTACACCTGAAAGACTCAAAGTATCCTTTTCCTCCCCCTTCAGCACATGCAAAAGACCGAAGACCATTTATTCTTATAGAGAGCAAGTAAAATATAAACTTTTACAACCATCATACTCTGTTTCCAAAATCGACTATTTTTTCGCCGTCTCTGTACGCGAGATTAAAAACCAGAATTGAGGATAACGTGAAAACTATACTCACAGCAAATGTCGGTATATATCCTAGATAAAACGAAGTAAACCCGGATAACAGAGATCCGAGTACTCCCGAGAACCCTATAATTGCCGACCACAGTCCGATGTAACGCGCCTCAAACCTCCCGAGTATATTCACATATATTATAACGGATGCAGAGATATTCCATAGTGCGTATGCGAGCCCTGCTACGAAATATGAAAACATATTCACATAAAATATATCGGCCAACATCACCGACGAGAGAATGGCTAGAAGATACCCTCCAGACCTCACAAATGTCGAAAATCTGTAATAACTCCTAAGCGTCGCCCTAGCTTTTCCTGTCATGAAAAACAGGTAAATTATCGCTTGCCCCACTCCATTAAATATGTTTATAATGAAAATATCAGAATAGGAAAGTCTAAATGAATAAAGGAAAGGAATGTAAGAAGTATTGAAAAGATACATTGCAAAATTTACAAGAGATATCGCTGCAAAAATAGTGAACAACCTCCTTGCCTTCTTTCTCTTTCTTATTTTTGCAATGTTCATTATCAGATTGTGACCTGTCAATATCTGCGGGAACCGGCTTATGGAGTTTAAAAGTGGGAACAGTTTGATGAGGTGCTTTTCACCGCTCCGATCTACTTTGACTCTGTCCTTTGGGATGAGAAAGAACATTAAAAAAATGGAGATCGTGTTAAATCCGAAAAGGATAATGAGATACCTAGCAATGACGTCACTAAAAAGGAGTATACCTGGAATGTAACCAATAGTGTTACCGACTATATTTAAAAGGCTATAAACTCCGTAATACGACCTTAAAACCGTCTTTTTTCTCCTGCCCATGATTAGCACATTTATGGCAGGGGACGAAGCAGTAAGAACAAATGCATAAGCGGCGTACATCACTATTGCCAGTGTTACACTGTGGATAAGGTAAAGCAGTATTATCACAGGTATCACGCCTATTACGGAAAACGCGATGAACGGCTTAATTTTTCTTATTCTCTGCGTCAGTTCTCCCCAAAACAGAGAAGCGGGTATAACTACTAGCGAATAAGCAGTGGTCGCAAGACCCACATCTATTACATTTCCATGCAAGCTTAGAATGTAAAGTGGAATTATTATGCTAAAACCGGACGATACCGCCGCGATTGGAAATATCACAGATAACCAGTATTTTTCTTCTGCCATATCAATGATATAGAAATTATTTTGGTATAAATCTTATTTTATGATAAATCCAATGCTAGTATCTCGAAATAGATTTAAAACCAAAGGTTTTCTCTAAATATTATGAAACGGCAGAGAATAATTATAGGGTTTGATGGGTCTGTTTACTCTGACAAGGCAATAAAATATGTCATAAAGAATTTTGAAAAAGGTAGTAATATCTCACTAGTCTATGTAGAAGAGCTAATAACCCCTGTATACATATCGAGTCCTGGTTTGCTCACTAATGACAACATGATCAAACAGATCAAGGAAAACGCGATAAAAGGTATTTCCAAACGCGTAAATTTTATGAAAAAGAACGGGTTTAAGGCAGATTATTCTTACAGGAAAGGAAGCCCCGTTGATGAGATTATAAAGGAAGCAAAAAAAAGTAAAGTAGATATTATAATAGTCGGCAGCAGAGGAATGGGAAAATGGAAAGGATCCATACTTGGGTCCGTAAGTCAGGGCCTTGCAGTGAGAAGTCCACTTCCTACACTTATAGTGAGATAACCTACAGTGTGTAATATGGCAGATTAAAGAACATATTCCCACAAGTAGTAATCTTTCTGTCCGAAATGACGTTTTATCTTTCCAACCTTCCTAAATCCGATTTTTTTCAGGAATTTTCTGGTAGACTTATCGGAAGCCTTCGAGTCGCACAATATATTATAAGCTCCCTTGGTTTCAGCGCAAGATATAAATTTTTTCACGAGTGCCGTACCTATACCGCGGCGCCTATGCTTATCCATCACAAAAATCTGTCGAAGCCACAATAAATTCTTACTG
The DNA here is from genome assembly GCA_021811735.1 of Nanobdellota archaeon. Lineage (GTDB taxonomy): Archaea > Nanobdellota > Nanobdellia > Parvarchaeales > Parvarchaeaceae > Parvarchaeum. The sequence continues at coordinate 6,202 of JAJZNK010000023.1, forward strand.
TAAAATTCTGCAAAACAGACGCCTGCGATTGAGTTATTATCCAGTGTTGCAAATAATAGCAGATAATTACCATTCGCGCCACGGTCGTTAAATCCATAAAACGAGTCCTGTGATCTGGGAAACTTTAATGTTTTTTTGTAGTCCTTTATATTTTTGCCTTCTCGAATCCTAAATACCGGCTTTTCATCTATTTTAAATTCCATACGATGCATACTATGTAGCGTTTGCAACTACCATAAGTCTTTATTTTATGTGTTTAATCGTATAATATTTAAAGATATATCTGTGAAGTTAAAGTTTTGTGTTGCCCATATTTTTATATATATCGAACTACTTCTTGTTCTTCTTTTCGAAATATGAGTTCACATCAATCAATTTCTTGATTATCTCGCTTCTTGGGAGGTCGCTTGAGTCGCTCTTGCATAACGCTTTAACAGAAAATATATTGCTTCGGTTTGTAAAGTTTGTCTCGGATATGAAAATTTCTGGAACTCCTTTTATGAATGTAATTTTCTTCAGCTCCTCTTTTGCCTTTTTCATGAAATTGTCAGGGCTTATACTAGATGGGACTTCATACCTGACCTTTACACTCCTATAAAGTTCATTGTTCACAAATATTGCTGCCTGCAATACTATGCTGTTTGGAATTTTTATCGGTATGTTGCTATCAAGCCTTATCGTGGTAAACGCAAGAGTCATCTTCTCCACCGTTCCTGTGTAACCCGGTATAAGAAAATCATCAGAAAAAAACTTCGGAGGATAACTGGGCGCTATAAGCCCATACTGCCATGTGCTAAGTGTTACCCTGTCGCCTATGTTGAATGGTTTCGCAAATAACAGCACTATGCCACTGAAGAAATTTGATAACGATGTTTGTGCAGCCAGGCCAACCACTACTCCCAAGAACCCACCTCCAAGTATGATGGATGTTATACCTATCTTAAATGAGGATAAAGCGACTGCGGCAACTACTATATAACCAACCAGGCGGGTGACGAATATTACTGTATTACTTGCCTGTTTGTTCCTTAGATTAGATTTTAATTCGACTATATCACTTAGAAGATTAACTATTAGTACGCCTGTAATAAGTATGATCGCTATATATACCAGGCCTTTTGCACTCTCGGGTAAAAATGAAAGCAGACTTGTCAGATAAGCGATTATGGAAAAGATTATCACAGTAAAAAGTATGAGATATATTCTGCTTTTTATCCTTATTTCCACTATATACACATAATACTATAATATAAAAAAATTGCCCTAGTTTATTTTTCGATGTAATTCTGCCAAGTGTCCATGTCTTTTTCTACAGGCACGTAATGGGTGTCCTCATCCCATTCTGCAGTTTGTGAGTTAATTATCATTTGGGTGGTAGGATTTACATGCTCAATCATGTTTAGGATGATGCCTCTTGCATCATTCTGAGGATATATATGCCAGCATACAGATTTACCGTCTTTGTTTTTCCTTGCATTTTTAACTATATATTCCCTGTCCTCGTAAATTTCATCTAGGAACACGCCTTTTGGAAGCAACAACCTGTAAACTTTACTTGTAAGGGGGTTTAGAGTTGAATTCTTTGATTCCATTGATTTTACGCTTGCCACGAGGAAAGTCCTTAGTCTCTGGCTAAACAGGTCAACATCCTTCCCTTCCGAGAGATATTTTACTCTACTGGGTACACTATTCTTAAAAAGGTATAAAAGAGTGTCATTCCCTTTTTCTAAAATATATGCATGAACTTTTCTATACGTTGTGTAATCCGAATCATTGTAGAGGATAATTTCATCGATATCTTCTTTGCCGCTTGGATTGACTTTTAAAACGGAATATAAAAAATCTAAGTCCGTGGCAGGACTGTAACCGATGCTACTCCCTACTACTTCAGCACCGTTGATTAGCGACTCCAATATTTTATCGCTTTTCATATATACTATAGAAAAATTCCAATATATAAGCATTATTATTAAGAATATTTACAAATTTATGCACTTATCAATTTTCAGGAACGTAGTCCAGCACGCGTTTATTCATCTTGTCGAACTCATCCCACAATTTTTTCGGAAATCGCTCTCCGAATTTATCAAAGAATTCTTTAACTTTTATCAGTTCCCCTGCCCAGCCATCTTTATCGAAGTAAAGCAATTTTTTCAGTCTTTCCACATCAAAATCCATGCCATTAAGATTTATGTCCTCAACATAAGGCAAAAATCCTATCGGAAATTCCTTTGCCTTTACAGTCCCATCTATCCTTTTAATCATCCATTCCAATATCCTGAAGTTCTCGCCGAAACCAGGCCAAATATAATTTCCGTTCTCGTCTTTCCTGAACCAGTTGACGTTAAAAACCTTTGGCCGTTTCTTAATTTTTTCCGCGAACTCAAACCAATGATTGAAATAATCTCCCATATTGTAACCGCAGAAAGCAATCATAGACATCGGATCATCTCTTACAACACGCGCCGCCCCTGACTGTGCAGCAGTGGTTTCCGCACGGGTCATCGCTCCCACCAGTATACCCTGCTCAAACGTTTGCGCTTCGTACACGAGCGGGAGCAGAGAGGAGCGTCTGCCTCCAAAAAGCATCGCAGATATTTCGACGCCGTCTGGATCTTCGTATCTATCGGATTTGAATCTGTACTGTTTTATTGGAGTTGTAAACCTTGAATTCATGTGAGCTGCACTGCTACCTCCTTTGTGCCATTCCTTTCCGGTCCAATCATATAATGTTTCTGGAAATTCACTAAGCCCCTCCCACCAAGGAGTATTATCCTTCGGATTCAATGCCACGTTGGTGAATATTGTATTCTTCTTTAAAGACTCGAGAATATTCGGATTGCTGTAAGGCCCAGTGCCATAGGCCACGCCGAAGAAACCATTTTCCGGATTGATACCGCGCATTTCTCCATTCTTCCCTGAAAAAAGCCAACTTATGTCGTCCCCCACTGTTCTTGCGGTAAAATCTTTGAACGCTTTGGATGGCTGTATCATTGCAAGGTTTGTCTTTCCACTTGCACTCGGTAACGCACCGCTTATGTAATAGTTTTTATCATTCTCTTTGTTTACTATTTCAAGTAGGAACATATGTTCGGCAAGCCAGCCCTCCTTCCTTGCAATTATGCTTGCAATCCTTAACGCATGCGGCTTTTTACTCAGTATTGCATTTCCCCCATACACTGTATTGATACTCATCAACAGCCTCTCATCTGGAAAATGGCATATATACCGTTTTTCCGGGTCTAAATTGCCGATTGAATGAATCGCCTTCACAAACTCTTTCTTTCGGTTCAGCTCTTGCAGTGCTATATCTCCCATTCTTGTCAGTATCCGCATATTCACTGCTACATATGCACTGTCAGTCAATTCTACCCCGACCTGTGAAAACGACGACCCTTCGGGTCCGAGCAAATAAGGCACTACATACATCGTCCTGCCTGCCATTATCTCCTTGAATAGATCCTGCATCATTCTGAAAGCTGTCTCTTTTTTCATCCACCTGTTCGTTGGGCCCGCTTCAACCTCGCTGTCTGTGCATATCAAAGTTCTGTCTTCGACCCTTGCCACGTCATTCTCATTCGTTCTGTACAAGTAACAGTTCGGATACTTCTTTTCATTTAGCTTTATAATCTGTTTACTCTCTGTTAAAAACGATAGGAGCTTTCTATTCTCTAGTTCGGAACCATCGCACCAGTAAACCTTATCCGGTTTAGTTAACCCTGTCGTCTGTTCTACCCAAGATTCCAGTTCTTTGGAAACATGTTGAGGCTTATTTTCTTCTATCACTAGTTTTATAGTGATTATTAAAATATATCATTTCCACTGCAACAGAATTGAATCTAGATTCCAAGTTGGCAGAGGATAAATAAGAGTTGTGCTTTGTTATGGACAATCAAAATATCCGACAGAATATCACTTTGATTTTACCTGTTTAACAAACTTGTCATTTTCGTAGAGGTTGTATTTCTTGAGCCTGAAATGTATGGTCGTGCCAACTTTGAGCAGCTTGTTTCCCACCAAGACTATCATTAGCCCTCCTTTGGTCTCACACATCCAGTAATTAGTATTTCCGGACACTTCATTGGTTACCAGCTTTGCAGTCATGTTACCTTTGCCTACCACAGCCCATTCCGGTCTGAACCCTATAAGGTGTGTCTTATCCTTTTGCATAAATCCCATGGGAAAATTCCCTATAAAATCTCCCACCCACTTAGTTTTTGGTGTTTCATACAGATTATTAAAGGAGTCTATCTGCTGGAATGTTCCGTTGTTCAAAACACCGACCCTAGTGGTAATGTTAGATGTCTCTCTCTGATCATGGGTTACGTATATAAAAGTACTTTTTAAGCTGTCTCTCAGTCTCTTCAATTCTTCCCTTGCAGTGAACCTGACTCTTGCATCCAGATTTGAGAATGGCTCGTCGAGAAGAAACATTGCGGGGTCCCTTACAAGAGCACGCGCCAATGCTACCCGCTGTTTCTGCCCTCCGCTTATGCTATTGACCGAGGAGCGGAGTATCTCCGAGATACCAAGAAGCTTTGCCGCATCGTTGACCTTTTTTTCTATCTCTGATTTTTTCATTCCTTCCAGCCTAAGTGGAAAAGATATGTTACCAAATACGTTCATGTTGGGATAAAGAGCGTAGTTTTGGAAGACCATCGCTATGTTTCTCTTGTTTGGCGGCAGATCAGTAATGTCCTTTCCGTCCACTATCACAGAACCGGAATCCGGGTCTTCTATGCCAACTATAACCTTTAGAAGAGTGCTTTTACCAGTTCCAGATGGCCCTAATATTGCGAAAAGCTCTCCTTCATATATCTTTAAATTTACATCATCAAGTATAACGTTCTTTCCAAACTTCTTTGTTATATGTTTCAATTCAAGCTTTATCTTTTTCTGTGTCATCCAGTCAAACCTCCACTTAAGTATACTCCCTTAATGTATTTCTGTAGCACCACAGTTAAAATGATTACTGGCACTGATATGACGGCTGCGAATGCGGCTGCCTGCACAAGACTTCCTTCCGTTATGTTTAGGTACACTATTACCGGCAAGGTCGGTTTAAGTGGGGACAATATGACTGCAAAAGTGAATTCATCCCAAGACGTAAGCCACGACAGCAGGAAAGCCACGGCTACACCTGCCTTTGCAAGTGGAACAAGCAAGGTATACAACGTTCTTATCATACCCATTCCATCCACTCTGGCCTGGTTCTCTATGTCTTTAGGTATGGATCTGAACGCCCCAAGAATTATGAAAGTTGCTAAAGGCATCGTAAACAGGGACTGTGCGAGTGCAAGGGCCAGAGCACTGTCAAAAAGTCCTGCTTTTATGAATTCAACGGAAATCGGTATAGCTATTATAAGCGCAGGCACAAGATTTGCCATGAAAAGAAAAACCACGATAAGATTTGCAAGCCGTTTATTCAGTTTACTTAGGCCATAGGCTGCCGGTATTGCAACTGCCAGCGTGATTATCCCCACTAAGAAAGCGACTTCAAGGCTCTTAAACATAGGCGATACAAAATTATACTGCGTGAGCGCGCTAACGAAGTTCGTAAGACTTAGGTGTGAAGGCAGTTGTGAGGGGTAAAGCTCATCAAGAGTATATCTAGTGGGAGAAAAGGAGACCATAAATAATATGTATAAAGGATATATGAAAATTATGGCCACTATTATGGCTGCAGCATACAGAATATAATTATTTAGGGTTTTTCTTTTCATAATCTCAACCCTCATACACTCCAACCATTTTATTCCTGAAAACAACTATAAGTGCAAAGCCCATTACGAATGCAAACAGCACGGTCGCTGCCGCGAGAGAATAATACAATGTTGCAGACGTAGAATAGAAGGAATATGTCAGAGTGGTCAGAAGCTTAGGACTGTAACCGAAAAGTATGAGTGGAAGGGCAAATATGTTAAACTCTGAGATTCCCCTGACTATAAGGGCTATAGTCACAAAATCCGTCATGTTAGGAAGTGTTATGCTTAAAAATCTCCGCAAAGGCCCGGCCCCATCAACAGCCGCTGCATTATATAACTCTGGAGAGATCTGGCTCATCCCTGCGAGAAGTATAAGTGCAACTATTGGTGTAGTCTTCCATGCATCTGCCAGCATTGTTGTAAACAGGGTCATATAGACACTAGAATACCAGTTTATGGCGTGTATGCCAAAAAGCGCTAAAAATGAATTTGCATACCCTCCGACAGCTGGAAAAATAAGGGAGAAAGTATAAGCTGACACGACCGTTGCTATCCCAAATGGCAGTATATATATTGTAGAAAAAATTGTCCTCCCTTTAAATCGTTTCGAGAGTATGCTGGCTATTATGAACCCGAAAGTAAACTCTATCGCAAGAGCACCTGCTGTTAATATCACGGTGTTTATTATCGCAGATATCAGTCCGTAATGTGCAAGTGCAGTAAAATTGGATGTTGTAAGCTGTCCCGTCGAGGGAGAATGAAAGGCCTGAAAGACACCGGAAAACGCTGGGTAGAAAGAAATAGTGACTATGTAAATCACTAGCGGAAGGATAAAAAATATCGGTGTATATCTGTTCTTTATTTTCAGTCTCATAACGGCCTTTGGTATTATTTTAGTTTGCACGAAGGCCGATTACTTACCCTGCAAGCGGACCAAATACTCCCTGTTCGTACTCATTAGCATAGGTCGTATTATATGTGCTTGAAAGATAGCTATACAGTGCAGCATTCTCCGAGCTGAGTATTCCCTGTATCAACGAAGGAGTACATGTTTGTGCACCGCAGTTGTTGGTTATTATTTTTGTAAAAGCATCATCAGCCAATGTATTCCATTCTGTAATCCAGGCCACCGGAGGTCTGAAGAACGCGCCTTGTTCGAATGCACTTTGTATGGCGTACTTAACCGCACTAGTATTGTAAAGTGTGGTACCATTACTCAGGCTGTTAACTACAGTGCCTGTGGTTGCTATGGATTCATAATTTGGCAAAGATCCAGGCCATTGATAATCGAAAAAGTTGTACTCATTATTATTTAGACCCTTATATGAAGCCCAGTAATCATGCGTGTAAGCTGGAGAGAAATACCTGCTTAAGTTATACATAAATGAGTAAGCTGCTATGTCGCCACTATCATTGAATAACATCGGGTTACCTCCTCCCTGAACCATCCACTGGAACATTTCAGTAGAGGTACTTGCTCCGCCATGTCCTTGCATACTTATCCCGCCCATTCCTGCGGCCACTAATCCTTGACCCATCGTCAAAGTCTGATTCCAATTCTGTGGAGGATTAATACCAAGGTGCTTTAAAGCAGCTGTATTATACCACACGAGAGCAAGATTCGCCCTATAAGGTAGGAAGTATACTCCTCCGTAGGTCTTCTGTTCATATGTTACAAGCCCAGCCATCGATGGGATAAGAGTATTTGGAAGTATTATTGAAGCATTACTTATGTTCATTAAATCTCCAGCATAGAATAGTTCACCTATTGCCAGATTGTCCTGTGCTATTACCATGGGACCTACTTTGTTGCCTAGTACGGCCGCTTCTACGTCAGAAGTTATCTGATTAGGTCTTAGCTGTACCCAGTCTATTGTTATTTGAGGATATAAGTGCTCAAATTCTGGAATAAGATTTCCTTTCATTACTTGTGTTGCAGATGCACTTGCACCGAGATCATCATACATTACGACCGTTACTGCAGGCCCATTATAAACTGGAAGAGAGGTGTTCACGGTGCCGAGGTCTATAGCTGGCCATCCCAATGCACCCAACGCATTCTGTGCCTGAACAGATGTAAAGAAAGTTATAACTGTATCAAGAGCATTGATATTTGTAGCTCCTTTAGGTATAGCAAAAACATCTCCGCCTATAAGGTGCTCTGTGTTATTTAGACCTGAAGGACCAGCATATACTCCAAGAGTAGATGAGCCCGCAGGACTGAAAGCAGAAACTGAAACGCCTGTTGAAGGTGCATGTGAGAGATAACCAACAAAGAAGAAAATTACAGCGACCACTATAATGGTAGCCATCGATACTGTCGAGAAAACTTTATTTTGCTGAGAACTTGTGTTTTTCACATTGAGAATAAGACCTAATAATATATAAATGTTTCCATCTCACGCTTTTTTTACAGAGATATAACATAATAAACATTGTTTACTTAACTCTAAGTATATCTAATATTGCTTGCACAAGTGCGGCATGAACAAATCCTTGTGGAAAATTTCCTGAAAACTGTTTGTCATGCACGTCAATGTCCTCTCCGACTAGATTGTTTGGGCCGGTTATCTCCTTGAGATTTTCCAGTATTTTTATCGCATCGTTTTTTCTATCAAGGTTTACATATACCGATGCCAGCCAGGCGGAACATAAAACAAATGCATGGTTTGCCCTGCCGAGAGGATCAAAGTTGTATCTGTATACAAAGCCCTTAACAACCAGTGTTTTTTCCATGGCTTTCAGCGTATTCAGAAACAAAGGATCATTAAAGCTGATAAATCCATATAAAGGAAAGGATAAAGCCTGTGCTTCAACATCATTACTGTTCGGAAATGTGATTATGCAGCCGTTCTTAACACAATTCGAAAACACCCAATTTTTAATTTCATCTCTTGTTTCATTCCAGCGATCTTTACCGCCTACCTCCTTGACTAGACTACCAGCACTTTCCAGAGCTACCCATATCATAACTTTCGAATGCGAATATTCGTGATCCTCTGGTTTTTCCCAGATACCTGAATCGGCCAACTGCCAATTGTCCACGAGCCAATCCGCTATATATTCTATCGCCTTTAAATGAGTTTGTATGAATTCTTTGTCCTTGGTAACATTGAAATAGGTCTTTACTGCATACAGAAATTCTCCTTCTATGTCAAGCTGAATCTGATTCGTTGCCCTATTACCTACTCTCACTGGTTTGGAGCCCATGAACCCATCCAGGGAATTTATATAACGCTCCCCGTATATTTTTGTGCCGTCTACTCTGTAAAGATTATAAAGCGGTTTGCCGGAATAGTCTATCATACTAAATAAGAATTCCAACGCCCTTCTCCCCTCTATCTCCAGTCCGACATTACAAAGAGTCGAAGCCATTATTGCAGAGTCTCTCACCCAAACGTATCTATAATCCCAATTTCTATTTCCATGGGGGTCTTCAGGCAAGGAAGCAGTGGGTGCTGCGATTATACTCCCGGTCGGAGCATAAATCAAACCCAATATTGTAAAAACAGACGCTTTGAACAGAGAATCGAACCCGTTCAAATTGGTATTTGCCACGTTTATTTTTATTTTTTCAGCATATGATCCCCAGTAGTCTATTGTAGATTCCAGCGCCTTGGCCATGTTTATCTGCTGGTTGTTTTTACTCTCTAAAGTATAGACTTCGACAGAAGGATAATAAGAAACGATTAGCTGGCTGAGCCCTTTAAATATTTCCCAAGTATAATCTCCTATCTTTTTGAATTGCCCGCCAATCTCCAGAACTATTCTACCTTTGCCATTTTTACTATCGAATATTGCCCTAGTATTATCTTCAGAATAATTGAAATTATCACTTGTGAAATTAAATAAGGGTTTAAAATTCAGCTGCAAGTTTATATCGGAACGTATATCCCTTACTATAATCGATTTTCCCTGTACAAGAAAATCAGTTATGTCTGCAGTCCCTTCAATAGTCTTAAAGTTTGTGCGTAGAATGTTTGGCGCAGTGTATTTATGTTCCGATGAGAACTTTGTAGTTGGGGCGACCCTGAACACACCTCCTTTATTTTCGTCTAAGATATATGCAATCGAAGGATCGGAATCAAACCTTGGAAAACATAACCAAAGAACGTTTCCACTTTTGTCTATGAGGGAACTTGTCAATTGGTTGCTTATAAAGCCTATATCTTTGAAATCTGCAAAACTCAATGACATTTTTATAATTACTCCTCTATAGGATATTAAACTTTCTATATTACAAACTAGACTGCCGAAAATCAGATATATTAAAATACAAACAAGAAGAAACGAGATAATTAGAGGAATCTAACAAATTTTTAATATTTAAACAATAAAAATAAAATAATATCATGGATACTAGAATGACCAAGCTTGAAGACATACTGGGCAGCCCGATAATACTATCCAGAGATAAACAGACCAGAATATACGGTCTAAATAGTAAAGGAAGAGAAATTGATATATCCGCGTATACAGAAAGTGAGAGCAGAAAAGGCTATTTTCACAAAGTAGAAATCGAATACTTGCCTGGATCCTTGCATCTGGTAAATGGTAACTGTACGTGTGAATCTTTTCATTACTTCGGGATGCCATGCAAACACATGCTTAAAGTGAGAAATGTGTATATAAAGAACAAGAAAAAACTGGACTGAAGAATGTTCTGTAGTAATCTCATGAGAACTTTGGTTGTAAATCCTAAAAAATAAAAAAGGGGTAAAACCCCAAAAAAAATGTTTTTTACTGTGAGCCAGAAGTCTCGTCAGCTTTGTCTTCGCTGCCGGCAGATTCACTGCTTGGCTCTTCAGTTATTGCGGCCTTGACTTTTTGCATGGTCTCATCCGAGATCTGCTCCATGTCATGGGCCTGTTTGCCGTGTTCTGCAATCTTTGGCATAAGCTCATCCATTGTCTCAGCTTCTGCTATAAAATCGCAGTCCAGGCCTGTTGCTCTGCAAGAAAATTTGTAGGCCATAAAACCACACCTTACTGAGTAGTTACTCACTTATAAGTGTTTCTAAAAAATCTTATAAATTTAATCTGAACATCCACAGTTGCATCCGCAACCGCATCCACATTTTCCTTCTTTTTCTTCATCTGCCATATCTATTTTTCAAACTTCTTATTTATATAGTTTATTTTTGGACACAGAGGCCTTCAGAAATGAAAGAAACAGGGGCGCTGGCGCCTCTATTCTAGATTTAAGCTCAGGATGTGACTGTGTTGATATTCCGAAGCTATCTTTCCATTCTATTATCTCAACTAGTTTTCCATCTTTTGTAGTCGCTGTCACTTTTAGACCTTTGTTTTCAAGCAACTTTCTAAATTTGTTATTAAACTCATACCTGTGCCTGTGCCTTTCAGAGACCACTGTTTTTTTGTAGGCTTCGAAAGCTATAGAGTCATTGTTTCTTATACTCATGTCCCACGCGCCTAACCGCATCGTACCTCCTTTTTTGCTTACGGAAACCTGCGAAGGAAGTATATCTACAACATTATATTTGGTTTGTGGATTGAACTCTGTAGAATTGGCGGTTTTTAATCCGCAGACGTTCCTAGCAAACTCAACCGTCATAAGTTGCATCCCTAGACATAAACCCAAGCAAGGTATTTTATTCTTTCTAGCATATTCTATCGCGTTTATCATTCCTTCTACCCCTCTTTTTCCAAAGCCTCCTGGAACTATTATTCCGTCTGCGGTTCCTAAAATTTCTTCTGGCTTTCGTTTTTCAAGTATTTCTGACTCCACCCAATTGATTTTAAGCTGTAGGGATAACTTACCTGCAGCATGCATCAATGCTTCTTTAACGCTCACGTACGAGTCCTTTAGCTCTACGTATTTACCGACGACGGCAATCGTAACCTCTTTTCCTTCTTTTCTTACTATATTTTCAACATTTACATTCCATTTCCCGAATTTCTTAAGGTCTATTCTTCTGGTTTTTTTATCAAATAATGCGAGCAATGTTTTATCAAATCCCTGTTCAATAAGATACTTTGGAAGCTGGTAAGAAGAATCCATATCCGGATCATTTATTATTCTGTTTTCATCCAAGCTTGTAAACATCGAAAGCTTATTTTTTATCCCCTCTTCCATTTTACCATCTGTCCTGCATATAAGAAAATCAGGAGTTATTCCCATCGCCATCAGCGATCTAAAGGCAGATTGGGTCGGCTTTGTTTTCTGCTCTCCAACTGTTTTCAGGCGTGGCACATATGTAACGTCGACAAAGATTACCTTTTCCTTGAGGGAAAGCTGTCTCATCGCCTCTATAAAATAGCCATTTTCCAAGTCCCCTACTGTCCCTCCAACCTCTATCACTACGAAATCTAACTTGTTTTTCGATGCGAACTCCACCACTTTCTGCTGTATTTCGTTTGTAAGGTGGGGTATAATCTGTACATCTTGCCCAAGAAATTTGCCATCTCTCTCTTTTTCGATTATTTCACCGAATACCTTTCCACCAGTCATCGATGAACTGCTTGTAATGTTTTTGTTAAGGAATCTTTCATATGTTCCGAAGTCCATATCGACTTCACCCTTGTCATTCAGAACGAAAACTTCTCCGTGCCTATATGGATTCATAGTTCCGCAATCGTAATTTAAATAACCATCGAACTTGATGGGTAAGACTTTAAAATTATACATGTCAAGAATCTTCATTATAGAGGAAGCGACTACGCCTTTTCCCAGCCCGCTCATTATGGAGCCCAGGACAACTATGAATTTTGCTGGCATTTAATTTGAATTCTTTATACCTTTTATATTTTTCCATGCATGAGAACACACTGAAAGATACATGTAAATTACCTGCATACATTTCGGCTGCTAAAATGCTTTAAATATATTGTTGAGATATTTATACAAAACCCAACCATAGGAGAAAAATCCCTATAAATTCAGAATAATACAAAAACGCAGGAAAATGCGCTATGTACAGTGAACCAGCTATACTCACTATTACTACTCCAGATATTATCGAGAGCATCTTTTTACTTGAAGTTTTCCTATAGGAAAGAACTGCGGTAAGTATAAGCACTGCTGCTGCGGGAAAGGTCATTATAGAGGAGGATATCACAACTAAAGTTGGGAGGATTCCAAAGACTACATGGTTGGTAAGCACATTACCTACATTCGAATTTATCAGCGAATATTCAACAAATATCGCGGAAAGAATTAGAAATATACTATAATACATAAAAAATTTCTTATTTTTAAGCAAAGCAGCCGAACCCAACGAAAGAAAGGCAACCAGAATTGCAACTGTAAAGAGGTAGGTCTTTATCAGAATCTGACTGTATATATTGAATGCGAATAAAACTTCGATTAAAACACCAAAGGCAAATAACCATAGACCTACTGACCAATAAAATCTGCTCTCCCCTTTCTTTTTAATGTAATTGTAAGTCATTAAAGAAGCCAATGGAACGGTAAGAAAGAATATCAGCAACGTGGAAAATTCTGTAAAAACTTCACTCGAAATTGACCCGAACATTTGATTTAATTGTGGATATAGTATTTAAATTAAACCAAAAATGACAGGAGCAGTGTAACCAATGGAATGAAAAGGTTGTCATCGATTGGACTGGAATACTCTGCAAGAGTTATAACCACAGAAAACAACAAACCTGGCAGATTAAAAATTAAAAACCCCGGGATTAACAGTGACATGAAAAAAGCAGTACTCCCCGCAATTGATTTTTTGCCATAATTTTTTGACGCTTTAATACCTGCAATTGTTGCAATCGGATCTGATATCAAGAGCGCAAACAGTCCAAAAAATAAAAAACTAAAATCCTTTGCGAACCCCATAACTAGCAGGGCACCCACCGACATGAATAAAGCGCCGGATCCGAAAATCACTCCGTCTCTTTCGAGCAGACTAGAAAAATCTTTTATCTTTTTACTATAGATTAGTATCAAATGTGCAGTTATTACCCCCATAAAAATAAGCAGCACTGCCAATAATTTAAAATCAAGGTAAATTATAAAAAGAAATAAAGCACCGATTATGAGCTGCACGATGTCCCTTCTGATTTCCGTTTCTTTTCTTAGTCTTATCTTTCTTGAGGGAGAATTCATAGAAAGTAAAGCCTGTGTAAGCAAGCTAGATGCTATAACTTGAAGTGCGAAGGTCAGTGGAATAGGATGCAGAATTAAGAATAAGGATATTACTACAAATGAAACATAAAAATAAGACCTCTTAGATTGATATGCGATAAGCAAGATAGAGGAAAAAGCTGCCAAAACCACTATGTATGATATGCTTGTAAATCCGTGGTCTGATAGAAATGCAACAATAATCGAGACAAAAAAGGACACTGCAAAAATTACTGCAGACTTTACCATATTTTATAGCAATGAAAATTCCTTATCTATTTTGTATATAAAAACTTTAATGAAGTCAGTTACAACTAAAAATAACAGCGCGAATGATAGTATTACCAAAATATAATAATTGCTTAAACCTTGCATCAATATTCCAAAATGGGCGATTACCCAAGTTACTATAAATGCAGTTACTATCTGGATTATTACAGGCATCCCTGGTCTGGAATGGAAAAACCTTTTCCTTGCTCTTATAGAAAGAAGCATTGCTTCTATTGAAAATATAAATGCAACGAACATAAAACTTTCGAATTCAGCATGAGAAAGATGCAAATAACCTAATCCTAGGTACGCCAGCAAACTTATTTCTATTATGGACATTATTCCAAATATCGTAGCCGCATACAATATTGCTTTTATATTCCATGTATCTGGTTTTTTTGAATAACTTTCCTTGTCAGTCGACAGTGTTATGCTACCAACATCATTTATGAATATCATCAGTATAAGCTGAATAGGGCGTATAGGCAGGAATCTGAGTGTTATAAAAGCTGCTGAAAGAAAAAATGCTATCTGAAATATCCTAGTGACCTTATTAAGAGTATATGTTATCATCCTCTCAAATATGGCGCGACTTTCTCTGACTGCATTTACTATAGGTTCTATTCCAGACGATGTTAAAACAATGGTAGCGGCGCTCTTTGCCACATCTGTGGCGTTCGAAACTGCTATTCCGACCTCTGCTTGTTTCAAGGCGGGTGCATCGTTTACACCATCTCCTGTCATACCAACATGATATCCCGAGTCCTGCAAAGCCTTCACTATAGTATATTTGTCTTTAGGGAAAACTCCTGCAAATCCATCATGGCTTATAACCAACTCTGAAATCGTTTTTTCATCCATATTCTCCAGATCTTTGATGTCCAGTATTTTTTTTCCAATTCCAACCTCTCTTGCTATCTCTCTGGCAATGTCTATGTTATCTCCTGTAAGCATCTTGACCTTTATTCCGAGAGACTTCAATTCTTCTATGAGTTTTTTGCTGTCTTTTCTTGGCTTATCATTTAGTGGGATTACACCAACAAACGACCAGTTGTTCCTGTCAGATATCTTCGCTGCGACAGCTAGAGTGCGAAACCCCTTCGAAGACATCTCTTTTATTTTAAGGTTTATTTTCTTCGTATCGATGGAATCCAATCCGCATCTTTTCATGATTACAGATGGAAACCCTTTAATCGCGGAGATTCTCCTACCGTTTATCACTACATCTGCCTGTGACATCTTAGTCATCGGACTAAAGGGTGTAAATTTCACCAATTTGTAATCTTTTACTAAATTTCCCTTATTGTAAGTTTTAAAACCATCTATAATTGCATTATCTATCTCATCGTTGTTTTCTTGTCTAGACGCTAAAGAACCGTAAAAAAGAACTTCTTCCTCTGAGAACTTACCGTAACTGAAAGGATTTGAAATTGAAAGTTGATTCGCAGTTATTGTACCGGTTTTATCCAAGCAGACTACGTTCATGGTTGAAGCCTCCTCTACAGCTTCCAGCTTTGTCACCAAGATGTTTTTTGCTGATAGCCTCTCAGTACCATATGCCATTGCGACCGTGAATGCCGCAGGAAGGGCAACAGGAACGGAAGCCAACAGGATAAGCAGTGAGAATGGTACTATTGTTAATATATTTATTTTCGATAAAAATGATACTATTAACACAACGGTGATTAAACAGAGATCTATATATACAAGGTATTTTATTAGCTTGAGTATATCGTCCTCGAGATGCGTCTTTCCTGAAGAAATTCTGACCAAATCTGCTGTTTTACCGAAAGATGTCTTACCTCCCGTGTTTAAAACCAACACTGTGGCTTCTCCTTCTCTTACAGTCGAAGATGAAAAAACTGTATCGCCGCCCTTTTTGTCAACTGGTAGAGACTCTCCAGTGAGCATTGACTGATCAACTGAGAGATAGTTTCCCTCTATTATTAAGCAGTCTGCTGGCACAATGTCACCGAGTCTAACACGGATTATATCGCCTGGTACGAGCATTTTTGCCGGGATCCTCGTCCATTTTCCGTCTCTTTCCACGTTAACGTTGACAGATAGCTTACTCTTCAAGAGTGACAATGTATTATCTGCTTTGAATTGTTCCAGAAAACCTGCTATACCATTGAACACGAGCAGGCCTATTACTATGTATGCGTCTATATACTTGGACAGAAAAAAAGAGATGACTATAACAATATAAAGCATTGCTGGTATCGGTCCCCAGAACTTTAACAGAAATTTTCTAAGTGGATTGACTTTTTTATCCTGAATTTCGTTATAACCATATTTTTTCAGCCTTTCTTCCGCTTCATGCTGAGACAGCCCATTTTTATTAGAAGAGAGTCTTTTGAATTCTTCGTTTTTATTCAATTTGCTCCCCATATCAGTCATTTATAAGTCCTATGAAAAGCTTGTCATCCCCTCTAAATTTCTTTTCCCCAGGTAACCTTAAAAATAGATATATTGTCTTCCCACTGAAAACCAGTTTAAGTGGGGGCGAAAAAGGATAGAAGGATTTTTTGAAAAGCTTGTCATATCCTACAGAGATATCCGATATAAATCTTTTTTCTATTACCATTACAGGTTTGTCCAGTTTTTTATTGTAAAACTCTATACTTCCCTGAGTTATGGTAAGGAAACCAGAATGTTTATGCAGTGGTTTAATGGAACTTCTTCCGACTCTTGCTATTATTTTATTTGTCACGCCGATATCTAAAATCTCCCGCTTAAATATCCAGACAGCCTCAAACAGACCAAGCCCTCTTTTTATTGAGTCGTTTATAAATTTTATCCTAGGAGTTTCGCCTCGAAACATGTCTATTACATTCAATACATTTTTATCAACTGAAACGCTTAAATTTTCCGCCATATTGGATTGTCGAGAGATATGTTAATGAACCATTTAAACTATTTAACAACTATAGGTATGCGGAAAAATGCGCATTACATAAATTGTATTATCATCTGTATTATAAACCCAAGTATACCTATTATAAATGTACCGACTATAACCATTATCGACAATTCCTTAAATTCTTGTTTAGTAGGTTTCCTAGCAAGATGTAGTATTCTACTGTACTCAAATTTGTAATGCTCCAATTTAGCTTTTATATTGAGAGGGTGTGCCTTCTTTATGATATTTTTGATGTGATAAAAATGGAATCTTCTCCTTTTCGTAGACGATTTCTGTAGACTTTGATCAGCGATTGGCCCCTTAGCAGAAGTTTTCTCATCTTTCTTTTCATTAACTGAAGTGTATTGAGAATCTGCAGCTGTGGGAGTAGGGATGACTGTATCCTGCTGTTTTGGAGTTTCTGCTTTTTCAGGCTGTAAACCAGAATTCGCATCAGCAAGACTTCTTTTTTCGTCCATAAAATTAACTCAAAAAGGTTATACCTAGTTCATCTTCAACTTCTCTTTTTTCCTTCAATTGCTGATCCTCTGCTATGGACTTGCCACTTATCTGCTTTGAGGTTACCCCAGTTATTATTGAAAGAACTTTTATTGTGTTTTTTAGATCTGGAAATATGTGTGCACCCCAGATTATGTTTATATCCTCAGGCAATCTCTGCCCTATCAAATCAACAAGCTTATTGGCTTCCTCTAGAGTAAGTGATGGACCACCGCTCACGTCTATAAGCATTCCTTTGGCACTTGAAACATCAACATCTATCAGAGGATTGTTAAGGACCTTCTCTACAACGGTTTCGAGTTTTTTATCTTTTGCATCACTTTCGCCAGTACCTATTAAAGCCACCCCACCATTGGACATTATCCTTTTCACGTCGGCAAAATCCACATTTATCAAACCAGGTTTTGTTATAAGTTCAGTTATTCCTTTGACCGCATTTGTAAGGACATCATCTGCTATTTTCAATGCAATAGGAAGCGGCAGCCCTGGCGCTATCGCCATCAATTTTTCATTCGGAACCGTTATAAGAGTGTCTACAGTGTTTTTAAGCCTCTCCACTCCTTCTAAAGCAGTATTCATTCTTCTCTTGCCTTCTGCCTTAAATGGTAGAGTAACTACTGCAATTGTAAGTGCATTTAATTTTTTTGCGACGGTTGCCGTCACGGGTGCGGCTCCTGTACCTGTTCCTCCTCCCATTCCACAGCATATAAAGACCAGATCTGCGCCCTGTAAAGCTTCTTTTATCTCTTGCTCCTGTTCTTTTGCCGCGGCCTCTCCGACTGCTGGATCAGCGCCTGCGCCGAGCCCACTTGTGAGCTCTTTTCCTATAAGTATCTTTTTATCTGCCGGAGTACAAAGAAGGTCTGCAGCATCGGTGTTCACAGCTATAAACTCTGCTCCTTTTATACCAACTTCGAACATTCTATTAAGAGTATTGTTACCTGACCCACCGACACCAACCACTTTTATATTGGCTCTTCTTGAAGCTATTAATTCCTCTAGTGACTTATCAAATTCCTTTGTCCTGCTAGAATCGTACTTGATTCCTTTTATGCCCTGGCTTAAAGCGTTATTCATTTGCATTTCATCCATAAATTAACCTCATAGATTATTAGCATTGATTGATATATAAATATTGTATTACCTTATTACAATTTTTGAATTTCGGACTTTAAGTCTTTATTTATATAAGTTTGTATGTCGGTTGTTATACTATCTTTTATATATGGTTTTATATCTTCCTTTGTTTTTATTGTTACGTGATCTCCAGTAATATCCACCCCTTCTGGTTTTTTACCCGTATAATGCTCAAATATAGCAGAGCACTTTTCATTAGAATTTTCTATGATAGAGAGAATTTCTATATCATAAGACAATTCCTTTCCTGCTAGAGGATGGTTGTAACTGACAAGAACCCTCCCGCTGTTTATCGCAAGAACCGTTGCCATCCTATCATCAAGCATTACCATATCTCCTAGAGTTGGATTTATATTATTATTGTGGAAAACGGAAAGCCCGTAGGTTTTTATCAAATTCTTATTGAACTCGCCGAAACCATCCTTTGCCGCGACTTTAAGCTGGTATCGGTCGCCGATGTTTTTTCCAATAAGAGAATCAGAAATCACTTTTAACACATAATTTCCACTTGGAATGACAAGAATGGGTGAAAAATTATAATCTCCAGTTATGTTTTCAGTCTCCGCAACTTGTTTATCTGTTAAATCAAATATTTGGCCGGTAGAGGTTACTCTGCCTACAAAATTGATCATTACAAAATCATTTTTATTTATCATTTACTACCTCTTCATTTCTATAGATATAAAAGAAACGTTTCTCTTTTTTCCCTCTTTGTCCGCAAGCTCTTCCGTACCAAGTTCAACATTGGATATTTTCAAATCCTTCATAAATTTATGCATCGTTACTTGCGAGATATCTACTGCGGTAGATATTGAAGATCCTCTTGCTTTTATTATAACCTGATTATTACCGGAATTCAGATGTGTAAGTATTGCCATAACATATGACATGACTGGTTTCTTGCCTACAAATATTACATCATTTTCCACAATTTCATTTCCTCTCTTTGCAGATATATAAACATTTGTATTTTAATAAGGCACTAGCTGAATTTTAGTGTTTTGCCTGCAAAACTTACCGTCTTTACCCCTATAGCTTTTGCTCTTTTTATTAAAGCCTTATCCTCTGTAAAAAGAATATACCCATCCGAACTACATTTATTTAGGATTGTGTCATCAGTAGTTTTGCCGTCATCAAAATCAAGTATTTTTATGCCGAAAGAACTGAAAAATTTCTCTACGTCGTTTCTCTTTATACTGGAAAGTTCTTTTATACACTTGGCCAGCGTAAAAACCGTAAACTTGGATTGTAAGAAACCATCAAGCAAATTTCTTAGGTCAAACTTCCTGTCAAAGCAATACACCATTACATTTGTATCTACCAGTATATCACTCATATATTTTACCGGAACCTGCGAGAGTCCAGACATTGTTTATTTTTCGTGATATTATTGCTTTATCGCTCAAGAAATAAGGCAAATAGGAGTTTCCTAGATTGAGTATTACTTTATTCTGTAGATTTGAAACTACTGTCCCTAGAACTTTCGAAGCCAAAACATTTAAGAGGACTGTTTCCCCTTTCTGTATCGGTTTATCGAATTTTCCAGCGATGGGAATATAATCAACTGACAATCTACTTTTAAAAACTGGTACATTATCACCAGTTACAATCAATGAGCCTGATAGGCTGTCCCTTCTAGCAATTGACGGATCGAGATCTGTTTCCAAGCCTATCATCAGTCCTCTGGAAACGGATTTTTCAGATCCGAATTCACTCTGGATACTCATTACTTTGCTTTTTAGAGGTTTCCAATTGTTTTTTACAAACATCCCTGGGTATATCATTATATTATCACCAACGCTTATTTTTCCAGAATTCAATCCTCCACCTATAACTCCTCCCTTTAGATCTTTTATATCTGTACCGGGTTTATTGATGTCAAAACTACGGACTGCCACCATTTCAGTTTTTCCACTCTCATCACGTTTTACATCGAAATTGCCTATTTCCTGGATAAGTGATGTCACATTTATGTTGTGTGCAGCGAATACTGGGATTATCTTAGCGTTATCATAACCATTCTTAGAAAGAAAGTCTTTTATCTCATTATAACTTTCTTTTGCTCTTTCTTTACCTACAACATCTATCTTCGTCTGTGCAACAACTATATCTTTTACACCTATTATACGTAGAGCTTCGATATGTTCCTGAGTCTGTGGCTGTGGACATTTTTGATTCGCGGCTATTACCAGAACCGCTCCATCTACTAGCGTTGCCCCACTCAACATAATCGTCATTAATGTCTTGTGGCCTGGCGAATCAATTATTGAAACCCTATAATATAGATCAGATTTCGATCCGCAGACTTCGCATTTTTCATACCTGCTGAATGATCCACATGAACCACACTTGTATATCAAAAAATGTGCGTATCCCAATCTTATGGTGATGCCTCTCTTTTTCTCTTCGCTATGCCTTAGAGTTGATTCACTCGTCAAGGATTTTACTAGAGTAGTCTTCCCATCGGCAAAATTTCCAACTATATCAATAGTTATATTCTTAACCATTAGAAGATGCTGAAGGCTCCAAAGCTTTTTCGCCGTACTTTGTTATTTTTATGTTGATTTGCGAAGTAAATTGACCGACTGTATTTCCTGCTAAACTTTTTCTTCTTCTTATCTCCGTTTTATTTCCCAGACCTTTACCGATGAGCACTTTCCTAAGACCTGAACCGTCCAAATCCTTTGACATTGGCATACCCGTCATGTAACTGCCGCCGGTTATCATTCCTAAATACCCATCCATGCCGAGAAAAGACAGATCTATCTCCTCACCAAGTTTCTTACCAAAAAGCTGATCTACCTTATCGCTTTCGAGTGTCTTGTTGAAAGATTTCCCTGTTTTCGAATCATTTATTACAATTTTTATCTCCATAGATTGTATTAAATATTACTATTATGTATAAATAGCTTACCCTTAAATAAATAATTGGGTTTCATCAAGCTATGGAAGTTATATTTGCAGAAGCTAGATTTAGAGGCAAACTTAGCGAGGAGTTTGTAAAAAAAATTTATGACGAGATAAAGCCATTCAAAAAAATAAACCTAGTCGCAGCAATACAGTTCATAGACCAAATGAACGACTTTAAGGACAGGGTAAAAGACAAAGAGTTTGTTATCAAACAGTCGCTTTACAGGGCAATGTATCCTGGCCAGATACTTGGGTGTGATGTTTATGCAGCAGATTGCAAAGACTGCGATGCAACATTGGCATTTGAGCAGGGGATGTTTCATGTCTTAGGGATTCCCTTAAAGTACGGAAAACCAGTTATAACTGCGGATCCTGAGACTGAAAATATAGAAATAATAAGCCCCGAAGTCGCAGAAAAATATAGAAAGAGGATACTACAGGGGATAGGTGCCGTAATCACTGCAAAAAAAGTGATGTTTGTTGAATCTACGAAATCTGGCCAGACACATGGATCTAAATTACTAAAGGAAAGATTAAGAAAAGAAGGGAAGCGCGTATACTCGGTTGTCGCTGACGAAATAAACTTTGACAGGCTTAATGAGTTTAGGGAGATAGACGCATTTGTAAGCACGGCATGCCAAAGAATAGCTATAGATGATATGAATAAAGTCAAAAAACCAATGATAAATGCCGAAGACCTCGAAAGTTACATTTTTGAGAATAACTGAAAGAATTTAAACGAAAGGCTGCTAAAGGTAATATGAAGGTTATCGTTACGGGTGGGGCCGGATTCATTGGCTCCCATGTTGCTGAACGGTTGGTAAAAGAAGGGCATTCTGTTTCCATTATAGATTTACTTAACACTGGAAGCAAAGGTAATCTAAAGAATATAGCAAAGGAGGTAACTTTTCTAAAAGCCAACGCTTCAAATATTTCAAGGCTTGGAAAAGCCGATATCGTATTCCATTATGGAATATACTCCTCTACCCCCATGTACAGGAAGGACAATTCACTGGTATGGAGAGCCATCCAAGAGTTTATGAGTATAATGCAATACTGCATCAAAAATGACTGTAAACTTGTATTTGCATCTAGTTCATCAATATATAACGGCTATTCACCACCTCACATCGAGACTATGATTCCTAAGGTAAAGGATTTTTACACTGAAGCGAGGTATTCTATGGAAAGATTAGCGGACCTTTTCAATCAGATGTATGGGATGAAATACTGCGGATTAAGATACTTCAGTGTTTACGGTGATAGAGAGGAAAGTAAAAAAGAGTTCGCAAATATGGTCTCACAGATTATATGGAAAAATATGCTTAATAAAGAAGTAGTAATATATGGAGACGGCTCGCAGCAAAGAGATTTGACCAATATAGCAGATGTAGTGGATGCAAGTGTCCTGGCCGGTAAAAGCGCTTTAAATGGCATATTTAATGTTGGAACTGGAAAAACATATTCTTTCAATGAAATAATGGAAAAAATTGAGGAAATAAGCGGTAAAAGGATAAAAAGAAAGAATATAAAAAACCCCTTGAAAAATTATGTTGATATAGTGCATGCTGATACAACAAAAAGTGCAGAAAAACTAGGCTTCGTTGCAAAAGTTGCGGTAGAAGATGGTATAAAAAAAGCGTTCGAATACTATAAAACGCTTAAAAAAGTGCCTGATATCTTTTAAATAATCTCAAAGTTTCCGACAACCCGGTTCCTTCCCATCGCAAGACTCGGGTCCACTAACAGGTACTTGCCGGTAACCTTCGGTATTTTCTTGTTAAATTTTATCTTTGTCAAATCATTTTCCTTGAGGAGTGAAACGCTAAGAACCTCCCCTAAAAAAGAACAAGAAAGCTGCTTTAAAAAGGGATCCTCTTTATAAAAAGGAGACATTGTGAGTTGTCCATCCATCTTGTCGTCTACCATATCCAGCGAAGAAACAGCATAGTTGGCAGAAAGATCCTGTTCGGATATATTATTAAGAGCCAGTCCGACATGCGAACCCGTATCAGCGAAAGCACTATCCACATCCATTATTTGTATGTTTTTTACACTGCATTGTTTTAAGGATGGTAAGAGAAGTAGTCTTTCTCCCTTCGCTATTTGATTTCCTATAACGAAACCTATAATTACTGACCCTATACCCTTTACAATAAAATGCTTGTCTATTGATACATACTTAAAGTCAAATTTTTTATCTGTGTTTTTTGAAATGACCTCTGCTATGCTGCCTACTCTGGTAAACCCTCCTACTTTATATTTTGAGAAGAATTTTTCGAACGAAACGGTGTCTGAATAATCATTTATCACTAACCCACCTTGATCTACACGCGAATTTTCTATGCAAAGCGAAAGTTCGGCGTCAAACGAATTTATCTCTTTTCCGACGTTAAATAGCACATAATCCGCCAGCGACAATGCGTAGATAACCGAGATTATGGATTTTGGAAAATCAGAAGGTCTAAGTAAGATGTCTCCATTTTTACAGAGGTATATCTGGAGATTATTTATAAAATCAAGTTTTTTTGATACAAATTCCCTAAGTTGCTCCTCGGTTGGTTCTGATGAAGACAAAAAAGCACCTATCATAAGATAATTTCTATAACTTTAAAGTATAAAAATATGTGATTTTATTTGTTCGCTATTATAATGAATCTAGTCTTGTTAAACGAGTCTAATTCGGCATTATACCCGAATACTTCTTTGAAATAAGTGATATTCTTTTTTATCAAGTCTCTCGCTTTCCTACCGCTCTGGCTGTTTCTTCGCACAGGAGATAACCAGGAATCGAACGTTTCATTTATATCAAATGTCTTAAAATCCTCCACATTAAATGCATTCGACTTTATCGTCTTTAGCCAATAATCCAAAGATTCGGAACCGAGATAACTAGAGTCTCTGACCTTCTCAAGTTTATTGAAAACATCAAGCTTGTCACCCAAAGGTTTCAACAGATCAGTTAAACCGAACTTTCCACCTTTTTTAAGCACGCGCCACGCTTCTTCTACGAGTTTTTCCTTGTTCTTGATATGGTGAGCTACTCTTCTGCATGTAACTATATCGAACGACTCTGCCGGAAAAGGCAGGTCTGTAGCATCTCCATTTACAAAGATAATATTATGGATGTCAGAACCTTTTTTTGCGGCGATGTCTAGCATATGCTCTGTTATATCAAGACCTACTGAGAGAGCGACCTGATCCGCCATTCGAAAAGCCACTGGTCCGGGGCCTGTCCCTATATCGAGTGCTTTCACGCTTTTATCTGGGTTTAGCATCGACATAAGCAAATCCAAATCCTTTCCATGAATATGGCTTTCGCTGTTGGAATATTCTTTCGCATGCCTGCTAAAAAAATTCAGGGACGATTGCATAAAAATAGATAGGAATACTAGAATTAATATGTAACAAAACCACACATATGTCGAAATGATACTATTTGTATTTTAATGTTTTTAAAAATAGAGTGTGGCGAATGATTATTGTTCACAACTATGTATCTCTTTTTAGAGCATAGATGATTGCTACCAGAAAAGTTATTGCTACAATTAACGCTATTGTTATTGCGTATTGTTCATAACCCGGCCGGAAGCTCCAGAAGAAAGCTATGCACATTGTTGAGTTCGAATAATTTATATTGAACACTGATCCGGCATTTACTGTTGTATTAAATCCCGCTGGTAGATTGTTTGGAGTGTATATCGTTGTGCATAAACTGCCGTTCTTGAGCGAAGTATTTGCAAGAGTATATGCCTTAAGATAATAGATTCCATATGTGGCAGTATAGAAGTTGATCGGATTAGGGGCTATAGAAGCTTGTGTTTTATTATAGAACTTGATTTTGTATCTATATCCTTGCGGCAACCCAGTAGTATTTATAATGGTAAGTATCTTCACATGATACACAGTGTTATTACTGATGTTGAATGCTATTCCGTACAGTGATGTTCCCAATGTAGTTGATGAAAACGCTAGAACGGTGTCATTTTCCGAGGTTTCAGTCGTTTTAAGCGCAGTCCAGTTCATGGTTCTGGGATTGCAGCGATACATTACCACATCTTTGACCGTTTTATTAACGCCCACAATGAATGACCTGTTCAAATCAAAATTATATGTAATATTCTTTATAGGAGAGTTGAAGTCATTTAAGAAATCTGTGGCATTGAAAAATATAAATGCGTTCTTTAACGACTTAGATCCACATGTGGTTGAATTCGGTTGTTTGAGTTCTATTGTCGGCTCTACTATATATGATCCAGATGCAAATGCTATACGCGTAATTCCAAAGCTGTTCTTTGGAAGGGGTACATATGCAAAATTACTAGGAGGTAAGAGCTCAGTGGTGATCCTAATAAACGAATGATTGTAAAAATATAATGACCAATACGTGTTTATTAAAGTGCCGTCAAGCATTTTTATAGGGACTTGGATTTTTATAGGAGATATTCCAAATGGAGGAGGAGACGGCTGTGGTGTCGGTATTGGTGTTATTTTACTAGGACTTAGTGATATGGATAAAAATTTTGCAGCTAGATCATAGTTCACATTTCCAAGCGTGTAAAATCTAAAATCGTATCTGTTATATCTTGTTATGTTATAATAAAAGGTAGTGGTTGTGTTACTAATATTTGTTCCATTCAACTCAACCTCACCCAATATCTGATTGTCTATCGAAGAGATATTGAATAACACTGTTTTCAAAACTCCTTTGGCAGTGGAATTGAGAATCTGGATATTCAGAAGTGGGAGTATATCTGTTATATTCACGCTCAAAACCGATGAGTTCGAAGAAGTATAATTAGCATTGCCACTGAACCTGGAATAGAAACGAAAATCACTCACATTCGCATACGCAGTGGGAAGACTTGAAAAATTGTAATTGTACTTCCCAGGGGTAATCATATGCGACAGTCCGGTGTAAACAATACCATTATACAAGGAGATTATCAACCCAGTCTGGTTGCCTAGGTCTGGACCAGTGACATTCACGTATATTTTTGGAGTTGTCTTGTTATACGAATAAACTGCTGCCGGCAGGACAGTGAGATTTTGATTTAGCGAAGCCCTGCTGATTACAATTGTTTTTCCTATCGTTTCGAAAGAGTAATTTATATTTCCAGACGTATTGTAAACCGCACTATAAGTTCCTGCAGTAGCATTAGAGTAAGGAGAAACTATATAGTTTCCGTTTATGTATAGTTTAGAATTCATTATCTGATTATTGACGCTGGAAGTGCTTGCTGTAAAAACGACTTTTGTTCCGTTGTAGGTGAAGTTACCCAGACTTGTATTCAGTGTCATATCTGGTAAGGCTTTGAATATTTTTGCAGTAAGGAAATGTGAAGACCGTGTGTAATTCTGGTTACCACTAGTATTAAACCAAGATGTGTAGTTTCCGGCTGTAGCATTCATATAATATGTGGATACATTTGTGCTTGAGATATTAACTCCATTTACAGACATAATGGCAACAAGTTGCTTACTAATTGTATTTATATTACCAGTTACCTTCTCTGAAGTGCCATTGTATGTAAAATTTCCGGGGCTGGCAGTTAAAGTCATATTTGGGGTTGCCTTGCTTATAGTGCTTGTGACCTTCGCAGAATATGAAGTGTAATTCACGTTGCCGCTAGTGTTGAAAACAGCAGCGTACATGCCTGCCGTTGCATTCAAATAGGAAAGCCTTGATGTCGTTGTTCCTATGCTCTTTCCATTTATGTACAGACCTGCGGAGAGCTGACTGTTCACAGTAGTAATCAATCCAGAGGAATTGTCCTTAGTTCCGTTGTAGGTGAAGTTACCTAGCATAGAGATTAAAGCCAAAGTTGGTGTTGCCTTGGTTATTGTCTGGTGTCTTGTTACCGCACAGTTTGTCGTACCGCCTGTTGAATTCGCAGTTATGGTCACAGTTCCAGCCCCTCTCCCGATTATATTATCCAAGATAGTGGTGCTATTCGGCCCCTTGAGTGTCTTATAGGTAGCCGTAAGCAAACCATTAACATAAAGTTCGTATGTAAATGCAGGTGCATTTGACGCTGAAGAAGTAGCAGAGAAGACTGCAGTATAATTAGATTCCAGTCCATATATTATTGAAGAATTAGCAGTATTACCGTTAAGATAAAGAGTAACAGTACATGAAGATGTACCTGCGAACGGCGTAATGCTTCCTAACATGTTATATTTGTACTGGTTGCCGACCGCAGACTGCCGCATTAAGGCTGGTCCGGATAGAAGAACGGATGTAATAATAACTAAGAGAACGATTGCAATGGTCAGAATTATTATGCGAACGGATTTAAACCTCGAATGGCCACTGAAATCGCGACTTTCAGACATAGTGATATACTAATACTTTATTATTTATTAGTAACTAGAAACCATTTCGATAGTAGGTAGTCTCTTTAATATCTTGAGTCTTCTAAAGTAATCTCTAAAATAATGAAATGTGTGGGAAAAATAGAAAACTATGCGATTTATGGCTAAAAACTCTATCTGTTTGGAAAATTAGGATAGTTTGGAGAGCAGCAAGATAGGATATACATGGGCAGAAAATTGCCAAAATGATGGGCTCGACGGGATTTGAACCCGCAACAATCCGGTTAAGAGCCGGATGCTCTACCGAGTTAAGCTACGAGCCCATATAACAAAACATTAATTGTGCTTACAATAAAAACATTTAGAATCTGCTGGCTGATATGTACTTTAATATCTGCCCTTCGACAAGATAAAAATCAATTTTGCCACCGTCCATATTATTGATGATATATCTTATATTCTCTTCCTTATCCTCAAGGAAAGTTATATGATTATAATCTCTTTCTACCTTTTTCAATTCCAAGAGTTTCCAGTGCTCATCTTTCATGTCGTGGTTCTCGGGAAGTATAACCTTTTTAAATCTTAAGCCGTTTGACAGCAGTGCCTCTTCGGTCTTGTATCTAAATTCCTCGCCTCTTGCGCTGAGGATTAAAAGTTCTGTATCCTCATTTGCTATAGCTTTTATATAGTCTATCAGTGGCTTATTTGGTATCAATTTATCAGAGTATTTGACATAGGCCAGGCTGTATAGGCTCGTTTTTAGTGCTTTGTCGAAACCGTGGGGCACCTTCCCATCTGTTATTATGGTTTTGAGACCGTTCATCAACTGGTGGTTACAATCTACACTTTGTTTTCCTTCTAAGGACCTGTAAAGCTCTTCTGCTGCGGAGGAGATGGCCCCTTTATTAAAGAACAGAGTATCATCAAAATCTGATACTATCGCAGATAGTTTCTTCATATTATGCCATCACAACAATGATTTAAATAATTATAAATTAGAACATGTTTAGTATTATCTATCGAAAAAAGATATGGGCCTATGGTCTAGTGGTCATGACGTCTGCCTTACACGCAGAAGGCCGGGAGTTCGAATCTCCCTGGGCCCATTTTCCAGAGGAGATAATACGACAACGAAATGTCACTAACCAATTCCAATACATTATTCCTGCTGTAAGTATGAACTATCTTAAATCAGCTACTTGCCAGTTCTGTCGTGAAGAAATCTAAAATATATAAGTAGGCTCTTTGTCTCCCTTCACAGTATACTTGATTCCCCGCCTTTTTACGCTAATCTGAACAGCGTCCGATTTTGAAGACCCTTCCATGTCACCGTCATGCAGAACTTGTTCTAAGTCTTCTCTATTTATAATCCGTTGGTTTTCACCAGTACCTAATACTTTTATTGAGAGAGGAGAGATTGTTCTAAAGTAAGGATTGTCATATTTGCATGCGTACAGATTGTGATAGTCGTAAAAAATGGCCACATCACAGCCATCTATTGAGAGGTTAGTAACCTTCTCATCGTTATGTCTATAACTAGATTTGAGTTCTGCCACTGTTAGCGTAGGTGTCGTTGAGGAGGTTATGAGTCTTCCTAACAATTCTTCCAAAGATGTCTGAAATTTTGGGATATCCTCTGAGCCAGAATGAATGGGCTGGACTCTATGTAATTCGATACTAGTTTCATAAGCCCGTTCGAATTTTTCAGGTAATTTGTTTTCTTCAATATATTTACATATAACCTGCTCCATGTGCCATTTTGGGAAATTTTTTGTGTTGTTAGTGTTTGGTTTCCTGGAAAAAGGCCCATCTACAATAGAGTCTGTAGATACAAACTTAACTGGACCTACTATTGAATCCCCCTCATCATAAGGAATATCACCATTTCGCTCTTTTAAAAAATATCCATTTTCTTTCTTTAGAAAAT
This sequence comes from Nanobdellota archaeon, assembly GCA_021811735.1. Taxonomy (GTDB): domain Archaea; phylum Nanobdellota; class Nanobdellia; order Parvarchaeales; family Parvarchaeaceae; genus Parvarchaeum. The sequence continues at coordinate 35,987 of JAJZNK010000023.1, forward strand.
ATACTTCTCTGAAAACAGTCACTTCACTGCTTGGCAAGAAGTGAGAATCTTTCCCATACCCTATTTTGTATACTTTTTCGAACTCCATATACGCCTCCTTTATTGTCTATTTCTTAGTAAATACAGTGTAACTAATGTATAAGCTTGTTTTGTAGATAGTAAATTTACAATCTCATTTTAGGCATACAACACTGTCATCATTCTCCGGAGCACAGTTGAAAACTTATTTATAACACGCGCAAATTTTATAGTAATATGATAAATGTAGGTATGTATTATAACGTTAAAAATGGACATGAGAAAGAATTTGAGGAAATATTCAGTGAAGTGGTTGACTATCTTAAATCAAACGTAGCCGGTTTTCAAAAAGCGGATATTTTTAGAAAAGTCGGGGAAAATGAAAAATTCACAGAGTATATGATTTACAGTGAATGGAAGGACTTAGAGTCCTTTAGGCAGTTTACTACTGCGAAGGCATTCAAAGATACTACTGAATATGGAAAAAGTATAATCGAAGGGCGGCCTTACCACAAAATATTCTCACAAGTAGTCGAAGACCACAGTTGAATTATACCTTTTTACCGACGAAAACGGGGCTTTCAACGGTTATCCACTTTCTAGCCTCTGCTCTTCTTAGGTTTCTAGCGATCTTCATCCAGTTGATTATTGATTCCACTTCATAAATTACAAGGAATTCAAAATCGTCTATCGCAAATGAATATGTTGTATAGGATCGGATATTTACATTGTTTACATCATTTACAGCCATATCAACATGCTGACGGGTTATCCTATCCTGTTCTTTTTTATCCAGAAGATACCATTGTGGGTCCTTTTTAATAGGATACAGGACAATATAGTCCAGACCTACATCTGTCAGGTATGATTTATTTGCGTGCTCGTAAATTGAGAGGTAGCTGTATGTTTCAATTAGTTCGTCCCTAATCGATTCGTACAGCTTTTCCTTAAACAAGCGAAGTTTATCGTATGAATCCGACATGTTCCAAATTATGATATCTGCATTGCGCTTTATAGAAATGAACTGTTTTGATATGAAAAACCCGTCCTTTGAGATTTTAGATTGTATGGATTTTATTTTAGTTATAAGCTCCATTCTTTTTACACTAGCTTTGTAGGAATTGAATTTAAAACAGTGAATCGAAAACAAAATTTCATCCATAGGTTCTGTAAGAAATTGTATTACTTATGCTTTTTTAGTGGATCACAGATGTTATCTGGAAGAATATCTAGAAATTCCTGTCTGATTTTAGATGTCATTAACTATATAAAAATGATAATTTCATAAGAAAGATATGAAAAAGGCTGGATGTGACATGCGAGGGATGCTTTCATTTCAAATATTAAATATGTTAAAGAAAAAGGACCTTTGCGGAGAGGAACTGGCAAGGAACATAGAAAAATACCGTGGCAGAAAACCGGTTGCAAGCACGATATATCCTGCCCTAAAGAGACTATCTAATAACAAACTTATACAGGGAAAAAGAAATGGAAAAATGAAAGTTTATTCAATAACAAAAAAGGGTCTTTTGGAAGAAAAAAAAGCTCTTGATTATTTTAAAAGATTATACATTGAAATCGAAAAATAGGGGGCGGGGGTTTAATTACCCCCCGCTTAATTTTGAGGAAATTTTGAAAATATGATTGGCCCAAAATGGGCCAAAAAATTTACCTTAATATTTCTATACCAAGTTCCTGGTTAATTGCACCAGTAGTTTTGGAAAGAGTATTAAGTTCTTCCGGTCCTAGCAAGTATGGGGAACTTACTCCCGTTATTATGGTCATCACTCTCAGTTTACCTGAAAGAGCCTCATCTACTTTTGCACCCCATATCACTACTGCGTCAGGGTCTAAAGACTGTGTCGCCATCTCACCTATCTGATTTACCTCTGCAAGAGTTAAATCAGGTCCACCAGAGATGTGTATCAATGCGCCCTTTGCACCTTTGTAGCTTACATCGAGAAGAGGGTTATTAAGCGCCCTTCTTACAACTTCAGTTACTCTGGAGTCTGACGCATCTGTTTCTCCTATCCCAATCACAGAGACTCCACCTTTATTCATTATTGCCTTTATATCAGCAAAATCAAGGTGAACAAGTGCACTTGCATCTGATATTGTTTCTACTATACCCTTTATCATCGTAGCAACTACTTCATTTGCGACGTTGAATGCCTGATCTATTGGAAGATTACCTGCCATGCTGACAAGTCTATTGTTATCTATTACGATAACAGTATCAGAACTATTTCTAAGTTCTTCCAATCCTGCCTCTGCAGATTCTACCCTTTTTCTTTCTGTCTTAAAAGGCATTGTTACTGTGCTTATCACAATCGCGCCCATATCTTTTGCAAGCTTTGCAATGACTGGCGCGGCTCCTGTACCTGTTCCTCCACCTAGGCCTGCGCATACGAACACTAAATCTGCTCCCCTCAAAGAGTCCTTTAGCTCCCTAGAAGATTCCTCTGCAGCCATCTTTCCTCTTTCAGGAAAACCGCCAGCCCCCAATCCTCTTGTGAGCTCCTTCCCTATAAGAATCTTTTTGTCTGCATTCCTTGCGTTCAACTGTATTTGATCGGTAGATC
>JAJZNK010000051.1 GCA_021811735.1 Nanobdellota archaeon
AAGAAGGGTTCGAGGTCGGGAGTCTGGTTTACAACGGCCAGAGCATAGGGAGGTTTTCACTTTCCTTGGAGGATGTAAACAGAAACATACTGATAATCGGATCGACGGGCCACGGCAAGACTTCTTTCATCCTGAAGATATTAGAGGAGGCGGACAAAAACGGCATCAGATATCTTGTCTTTGACATGAAGAGGGATTACTCTATGTTGGGCATGGCCGAGGATACCGTTTACATCTCCATGGAAAACCTGAAGATAAATCCATTGGGCCCTCCTGAAGGTATCCCTGAAAAGGAATGGGCCGTGCACTTCGCTGACATCTTCTCCGATAGTTTCGCCCTTCTTATCGGAAGCAGAGACTATCTTCTTGAGAACACAGTCGACCTGCTGTCAAAATGGGACAAGAAGTTTTCACCGTCATTGAAGGATCTTTTGCAGCATCTCAATACCTCAGGGAGGAGAAACGACTATTACAAGGTTGTGCAGGGCAGGATAAACGGCCTATTGATGTCATCCTCCGTTTTTGATTGCAACGAGGGAATATCCTTCGATGACATGAAGGATAAAAATATAGTGATGAGTATGGAAAACTTCGGGACGGCAGAAAGCCACTTTTTGGTTTCATTCATACTGTCCTGCTTTTATTATTCAAACCTGAACCAGCGCAAGGACGGGGAATTCAAAAGACTGTTTGTGATAGACGACGCGCATTCCATACTCGACGCGAACCAGGAAAAGGACTATGCTAAAGGTATTCCTACTCTACATTCTATAATATCCAAAATAAGAGAATTCGGCTTCGGATTTATTTTTTCAGACCAGCAAATATCTTCGATACTGTCCAGTGCGTTGCAGAACACAAACACAAAATTCATAGGAAAGGTAAATCTGCTGCAGGACCTGCCAAAGATATTTCCCGCGGAATACAAGCTGGTTCCTGAAATAGAAAAACTAGGTAAAGGAGAATTTATACTGTTAAACGAATCGGTTTCTCCATTCTGCTTGTTTAAGGCGGATTTTTTCAAGGCGGACAAGGAAGTCGATTGGTCTTTGCTAAAACTCAAGGAAAATCTAGACAGGAAGTTTTTCCATTTTTTCAAAGCGGATGAATCGGATCCGAAAACCGAGGAATTTCTTAAGGAGTTGGACAGGAACCCGGCATTCAACCTGAGCATGCATTGTTCCAATCTTTCCGGCATGATGGACAGGGAAGAATTTGACAACATAAAAAAGAAGCTTTCCAAAGACGGCATCATCTCTGAGATCCGGCTTCTGGTGAATAGTGGCAAGATACACAAGTTCCTTTTCATTTCAAAGGCCGTTACACCGACTCCAAGCAGCCTGAAAGTTTTCGACGAGGGCTCTTTTTTCAAGCGTGTTCTCATGGAGCTTGTGAGCAGACATCTGACCGCAAAAAACATAAAATACCAGGAGGAGGATAGCGGCGTTCTTATAAATGGGCTGGTCAAAACTTACATCTTCATGTCACAGGATATAAAAACACTGTTGAAAATATTGGAAACCAGTTTTGGCAGGGTAATCTTTATAGTGAAAGACGATATGAAGGAGGAGGACGTCTTCGCCGATATAATAAAAACTGGCGAAACTAATTCGCTTATAAATATGAAGAGCTTAAAGATCATTCATTTCTCGGATTTCAGGCAATTGTTTTGACACGGTTCTTTGAGAACTGGTTTAGAGCTTAATTTCAAAACATACAAGCAAATTAGTCATGAATATTTATAAATGACATTGCCCTTATTTTATCTATGCGAATTAATCAGCATGATAGCGATAAATTCATAAAGTTTTCGATAACCCGCTCAGGTCAGTCAGCCCTAGAGTATATGATGACTTATGGTTGGGCTATTTTAATCATAGTCATCGTAGCAGTAATCCTCTACAGCATGGGAATCTTCAGCCCAGGGGCATCGATTTCATATTCCGTCACAGGGTTTTCTGGTTTAGGTGCTGTGGGAGCGATATGTACACCCACAGGAGTATTAGTTCTTTCGGTGGGAAATTCAGTAGGCTATCCTATAAGTATTATTCAAATAAACTCTAGTTTTTTTAGTAAAACTCATACTTCTGTGGAATCAAATTTAATCCAGCCAGATTCTATTTCCAAAATTTTTGTTCTTAATGGTTGTCCAAATTCCTCGTCCACAAAATTTTCTTTGTCAGTGTCAGTAAAGTATACCGAGCCTACTCAGGTGCTTAAGGGGCCCTTTATTTCTACCGGCGCAATAACTGGAACTACTTCTCCTTTTGTACAAAATACTGTGGCTTATTACAATAATCTGTCATATGTAAACATACTGCATTCAACCTCCTTTAATAAAATATGGAATGCGGGAAAAGCATACACGTTAATTTTATGGGTAAATTTAAGTAGCACTCTTCCTAGCAAGGGTCTCGTTTGGGAGCAGCCTGGTTGTAATTCAGGGAGTTTTACTGGCATGGCAGCAGGAGAATGGTCTGGCGGAGCAGATCAATGTACATCTACTAGCGCTATATCTAGTTATAACAATGTAATCTACTACAATAAATGGTCTATGGTCACTGACATATTTTATTGGAATGGCAGTGGGGGATGGATGGCTATATGTACAAATTTACAATGCGCCAACAATACCTACTCAGCGTCGCAATTACCTGGAGGCCCAGCAAACTATTCGACTCCAAATGTTTATTCTACTTATATTGGTTCGACTGGCATTATTGGAGAATTTGCCAATACACAAGTGTATGACTTTGCTTTTTCGGCTACTCAGATTGCAACTGAGTATAACTTGGGTTATGGTGGCGTTCCAATTACTTCCACCGGGTTAATAGCATGGTATCCGCTTGACGGAAATACGAATGATTACAGTGGCAATAGTAATAACGGTGTAGCAACGAACGTGCAATGGGTCTCGTCATAATTTTCTTTATAGCAACGTTTATTTAAGAGGGAAATATATTTAAATAGTTTCCCTCCATATAATACTATGATAAGCAGGGAAGTATGGGCAAGATTAGTGAAGGATTTTCAGGAGAAACCAATCCCAAGATTAGTAAAAAGAAACATTACTATAGATACTCATACAAATCTTAAACGAGCCATAACTTTGATTGGACCAAGACGTTCTGGAAAAAGTTCTCTGATGTTCCAGCTGATTAACGACTTAATGGTCAAAGGAATAGCAAAATCCAGAATATTGTATATTAATTTCGAAAATGATGAACTCATAGGCTGCGAAGTTACTGATTTAAGGGAGATGTTAGGCGTTTTTTATGAACTTACCCCACTGAATAAAAATGAAAAAGTTTTTCTGTTTCTTGATGAGATACAGGATATTCCGAATTGGGAGCGATTTATCCGTACCGTTATAGACACCGAGAATGTGCAGGTGGTATTAAGCGGTTCGTCATCAAAATTATTGTCTAAAGAAGTCGGTACTTCGTTGAGAGGCAGGTCATTAGTTTATCATGTTTTTCCGTTTAGCTTTAGCGAATTTTTAGCGGCAAAGGATTTTAAAGTCGAGAAGCACCTATCTTCTTCAGAAAAAGCAAGAATGTTAAATTTATTGAGACTTTACTTAAAAGGAAGTTATCCCGAGGCTGTTTTGGCTGAGGATCAGCGCGATAAAATACTAAAAGATGTGTTAGACATAGTCGTATATAAAGACGTGATAGAACGATTCGGTGTAAAGAATCAACGGTTATTAAGGCTTCTTCTAAAAGCAATAATTAATTCAAAGTATTTTTCTATACACAAATTTTTTAATTTCATAAAAAGCCTGGGGATGAAAGCAAGTAAGAATACACTATATAACTATCTTGGTTATTTTCTTGATTCTATGGTGGTATTCACTTTACATAAATATTCTTATTCATATAAGGATATCGAGCAGACTACACCAAAAATATATCTATCTGACAGCGGTCTATTATACTCAAACGGCATAGATGATATTGGCAGAGCGATGGAGAATGCAATTTTTTTGGAATTCTTGCGCAGAGGTTTAGTTCTCGATAGAGATTTGTTTTATTTTTCAGATGTCAGCAGCGAAGTAGATTTTTATTTTAAAGAGGGGAAAAAATCCAGTGGGTTGATTCAAGTTTGTTATGACATTTCCAACTTCGAAACAAAAACACGAGAAGTGAAGGCTCTTTTATCCGTTTCTAAAAAATTGTCATGTAGTAATCTTTTAGTCATAACTTGGGATTATGAAGCAGAGGAAAAAATCGAAGGCAAGAAGATAAAGTTCATTCCTTTGTGGAAATGGATTTTGGATTTGAAGTAGTTTATATTTTTATACGTTCTTCTTATTTTTCTATCAAAAAACAAGCAATAGTTATAAATGAATATCTCCAATTATAATTATGCACGTTAACCATACAAATATGCAGCCAGAGAGGTCTTCATTACATATTCACATGAACACACAAAAATTTAGACAGTTAACTCTTCTAAAGAACAGAAAAGCACAATCGGCGTTGGAATATATGATGACATATGGTTGGGCTATCCTGATCATAGTCATCGTAGCAGTAATCCTCTACAGCATGGGAATCTTCAGTCCAGCATCAAGCATCTCATCCACAATAACAGGTTTCAGCGGATTAGGCGTCACAAATGCCCAATGCTTTTCCAATAATGGCATGGTGGTTTTATTCACTAATAACATAGGCCAGCCAATAAATCTTACGAAGGTAATGGTCTCTATCGGTTCTACTATAACAGGTCTAAATCTGAGTCATATAGTGTTGGCAGGAAGTATTTCTACTATTTTCATACCTATTCAATGTGGAAAGGGAGGCTCCCATTTTTTTGCTACGGTATCAATCACTTATACGGAGCCAAGCTCAGTTTTCAAAGGGCCATATCTCTCCAGCGGAACGGTTTCCGGGCAGCCATCTGTGTATACTCTTCAGAATGCATATGGATGGGCGTTTGGGACCTATAGTAATGAACATCCGAGCCAATTTGGAATAGATGCTGATAATGGATCTGCAGGCTACGGCCTAGCTTATTCTGGGGTCAGTACTTATGGCCTTTTAGAAAATTCCAATTTTCCAATAACCGACCTTAACCCGGACATTGTTAATAGCACAGGAGGTTGCGGTGGGTCAACACAGCCTGTTGCAGAAGGTTATACCGCTGTAGGCACAATGTACATAACAAATGCCACAATAAACATCTCTTCATATGTTGATGATTCGCAGGCGATATGGTATAAACTTCCCAATGAATCGTCTTGGACATTGGCGGCATCTTTCGTATGCTGCAAATTAAACACTCATTCAGTTAGCTTAACACCTGGGTTATATGACGTGATGGTTCAATGGGAAAATTCATGCGGTTGGGGAACGACTTCTATGTTCATAACAAATGCATTTATGGAATATTCTTTGCAGTGGTCAGTAACGTCCTGGGATGGTTATAGCCTCACCTCAACATTAACAACTCAAGGGAGCACACCTTCTGGAGACATCTTTGAAGGCACAGGGGAGTGGTCTGGACAATGGCCATAATCTGTACAGTTTTTCAAGAGCAATTTTGCCTCAAAATCTCTTATAATTGAGGTATAGGCTTAAATTTTAATAGATAGACTTTCAATTAAATGTATGGGAGAGCAAAGGAAATTTCATTCTGTTTTATCGTCTACTGCTGTTAGACTCTCCGTTTATTCTTCCTTCTTAGATTTTGGATTGACTGCATCCGTATTTTTGCTCCAGAGGAACATGCTTCCGATAGCTGTAAGTTCATTTCTTTTGAAACTCTTTGATTATGCAATAGCGTATCTTACCGTTGCAATAATAGTTTTATTTTCCGCAGCCATCGTTCTCAAATTTAAGGAGAGAGTGGTAACTATAAAGGCGCCAGTGCCACAAAAACAAAAAGAAATTACAAAATTAAAAGTGTTTGCGCAGCACGATAATCTTCTAAGTAAAAACATAAAACAGGGAGTTGTGAAGGCGAACAGTCCATCTAGAGATTATACTGTGGAAAGGATAGTAAACGGAAATAACCAGAACTTTATACGATTCAACGGCGTTTGGTATGAAGTGACAAAGGACAAATTCGACAAAGTATTAAGGCCAGATTATTAAAACATACTAATTTAATATACGGATTTTTACTAGTCTTATGAAAGCACAGGGCCTTCCAATTTCTGCGGTAATCCTAATAATAATGGGTTTGGTAATCTTAGTATTGGCCATAGTTTTCATTGTCATACCCATCTATAAAACATCTGGTGCGATTACCCCTCCATCGACAAACATAAGCGCGTTTGAGTTCACGTGCAACACGGCATGCAGTATCGCCAACAGCCCAACGCCTTCGAGTACTGCTTTTTGCACGGATACAATGCCAGGCTATTCAACTTTACATTGTTACAGCAAAGTACCGGGAACCAGTAGCTATTTCTATGGAACGGGGAGTTGCACTTACACTGATAGTTTTGGAGTCTCTGAAACCGCAAACCAAGGCGATTGCTGAATTTATAAATTTTACGTGTAATTATTAAGTATGGTATCGACAACGTTGCTTGAAGGCTTCGATCCTCTTTATGTTTTCAAATCCAAACTGGAATTCAAAAATTGGCTGCTTTCTCATATAGATTTGACATTTCTTCCCCCCTACCTCCCAGATGAAAAGCTTAAGGGGTTTCTGAATAAAGCCAACGAGTATGGTTTCAAAAGGGTTTGTATACCACTGACTGCAGTATCAAAGGCTAGGGAAATTTTATCTGGTAAGAGCACGATTATAATAACTTTTATATCGTCTTTTCATGGAAACAGGAATACACCAGACGAAAAATTGAATGCCTGTTCGAGTGCTATGTCTTTGGGTGCTGATGAAATAGAGTTCAGTCCGGACCTGTCCATTCTGAATGATGAGAATGGGTTTAAAAAAGAATCACAAGACTTAGTCGATTTGATCAGGGGAAAACAGAAAATTTCTAAACTGTACTTGGAAATAGATAAACTGCCTGAAGAGTTAACCAGCGTCGCAATAAAGTCTGCCGGAGATACGAATCCAGATTATATAAGCATAGCTATAAAGTTGAAAGAAGAGGAATCTTACGAGGGCGAAAATCTGAATATATCAAAAGAATGGCTTGAAAAAGTAAACAGTGCAATTAAAGAAGGCAAAAAAACGAATCTTAAAGTGTATGGCCGAATCGATAGTTTTAATACTCTTTTACCAATCTTGTACCTCGCAACCAAATATGGTTGGGATTTACAGGCATTAAGGATAGGTACGGAGTTCGGTTTCGACATAATCGACGGGATGGATGTATCTGAAATCTGAGCCATAACTTATGTGTTGGAAATTTATCTCCAAATTACATCATCACAATCTAAGAATTTGGCAACATGATAGGAAACAAAGGTATTGTTTAATCTTCGGGTGTTGCGTGACGGCTGTTGCGTAAAGGGCGTTGCGAAATAAATTAAAATTACGCAAATTAATCGAAAAAGAACTATTTTGAGAGATTTTTGCTACT
>JAJZNK010000040.1 GCA_021811735.1 Nanobdellota archaeon
CTTCGACAAGCGCGAACTGACTTTGAAATCTGAAAAGTCAGTAAAGATGGACGCCCTCCTTATTCCTTTGGACTTATTCAAGGAAACCGTAGAATTTGCAGCCAAAAATGCAGCCCAGATAAAGGCTGCAAACGGCTACATATTCTACAAGGAAAACGGCAACAACCACAACGATCTCCCGCACGTAGAGCAGGACTATGCGCGCAAGGTTTTCAGGGAAATAATAAAAGAATCTGGATTAGACACCACTTATGGCGAATCCGATGAAAGCCTTTACCGCAGGAAAGAGCGCACCCTGCATAAGCTGACAACGCACGGCTTAAGACACTACGCAATAACTAAGTTTGCAAAGTCAACAAATGGCAATGTAGTATTGGCAAGCAGGTTTGCAAGGCACGCAAATCCAAGCACTACGATGCGATACATAAGCAACGACAACGAAGAGCTTTACAAAGAAATAGATACTGCCTTTTCATCTCAGCTAACTATAATCAAAAAACTTAGTCACTTGTAACCATCCAATAAAACAGTACCATAAAATATGCTCTAACTATTTATCTATCTTTAATCTTTCCTGTTTTTTTAATCCTATCTCATATTCTGTTGTATCAATTTTTCTTTCTATAACCTCACTAAAATGCTTATTTATTTCATATCCGATACCATTTCTACCCAAAGCTTTAGCTCTCGCTACAACAGTCCCGCTACCTAAAAATGGGTCAAGCACCCAATCGCCTCTATCAGTAAAAAGCTTTATCGCCCTATCTACCATCTTATCTGGAAATGGACAATAATGATAATGCCTAGTTCCTGTTTGAAAAGGTGGAAAATATTCCCAGACGGAAGAAGGCGCTTGCCCTATCGAATTTCGCCTTTTATGTCCTTCCGGATAAATATAATCTTTAGGATAAGGTTCCCTCACTTCATCAATATTCCATTTATATCTATTTGTTTTAGAAAACACCAATAAGTATTCGTGTCTATTCTTTAATTTTTTACCAAATTGAAATGGCACCCCTGTTAATTTTTTATATATCCAAATATCTTTACAACCCAACCCAATCTTCGCACATTGTGAGATAAAATCAAATGGAATTGGTAATATATTCCCATTTTTCGTCTTATATTTTATTATATCCACATTTATTATCAGTACTCCAGTATCGGCCAGTACTCGAGCACATTCTTTCCATATGTTATACATATCACGTAAATATTCATCATAGGTTTGATTATACGTCTTCGGTGAATGTGGTATTTGATTTTCCTGCTTTTTAGGTTTCGTAGTATAATCTTTGAGATTGTAATATGGCGGTGAGGTAAAAATTAATTGTATTTGTCCATCTTTTATATTATTCATATTTCTAGAGTCTGAATAATAAACAATATATTCATTATCATTTATTCGATTTCGATAAATATTCATATTTATTCACCCTAACACTTTCTTCATTTATCTTTATACGTTTATCCAAAAACCCGTTTAATATTTCTTTTGCTAATTGTTTTTTTATACGTAAAGATTTTCCCAAAAGAGGCAAGTCATCGACAAAATCATATAGCCTTTTCTTTAACTCCAAATCTTCAAAATCCAGATCATCTAAGGTAATAACTCTAATATTCTCATGTGTTCTTAACAAAAGCCATTCTTTCTGTTTTAATGCATCAAGGTTTCTACAGTCTTCATGTGTAAATCTCGCAAGAACTAAATCAAACGGTTTCTTGTGCCAATATAAATTTATTAATGCGTCTCCAACAATCGTATGTCCGTTTCTAAATCTCCCAGCCCTGTATCTCACCCTCGTTCTAAAATTATATGAACTAAAAGATACAACATTAAACATCAAAAGTTTCCCTACCCTGTCTTTATTGTATAAATACACTCTTTCCTTTGTAGGACTATGTTCATCAGCAAAGTCTTTCATTATTCGTTTAATTCTTTTAATTATTGCCTCTATTTTTCCTTTATTGCCTTCGTCCAGAATTTTTAGAAACTCTTCCATTAAATTAGTGTCATAAGCATCAATGAATAGGTACTCACCCTTTTCCACCTCAGACGCATTCAATGCAGCATAAATCATATCATATCTTAGATATGCCATAGTTTCCGTCCCATCCGCTTTTCTATATGTAGATTCGAATGGAATAAAGTAGACCCCAATAAAGCCGTCTATCACTGCTCCAAGCGCATGTGAAAATCTTGCATATTGCGCACTTCCTGTATTTCCTGTCTCCGTGCCATAGCTTCCCTCCACAATTAACACCGGTGTAAAATCAGCAATCTTTTTGTTATTAATCAAATAAGGTTTTTTAAGAAACCATCCTGCATCATTAGAACCATAAAGACACGCTTCCGGCCCAAAGGTAAGTCCTCCTTTAGTCCAGTGTCTTTGGTCTTCATTACTCTCATCAAAGATTCTTAAGTTCAAATTCTTAAGTTTAGCATTCCTTGATACCTCTTTAAGAGTTTCTTTTACGCGGGTATCGCTATCATAAGCCATTTTCAATTACGCCTACTATCTCATTAAAGTCTATCTTATTTACAAGACTAATCAAGTTCTTAAAAGTTAACTCTGATTGGTTTGTCGTTTTCTTCATTAGCTTTTCAAGTTCGTCCAGATACAAATTCCCCAACAAGTGTATTTTTAGATAACACTCAAACCACTCCAAATCCCTTTTAACTTTATTCTCGTCAAAATAAGGGTTTATGGGCGCTGGGTCTAAAATAATTTTGTTTTGCGGGTTTATTTTTATTAAACCAGAGTAGTACTCTCTTTGTTTTTTATCTGGTATAAATTCATACCCTTTAAAAGATAATCCAATTTTAAGATACCTCAAAATCTGACTCTTTTTCTGTATAGTTTTAACTTCCCCAACAATAGATTCATAAGCAAATTTAATAGTCGTCTTTCTGCTTTTACTTAGATTACTCTTCACACCAAATAGCCTTAAAGCGCTTAATTCTAATATTAAAGCCCCATTTTCTATAAGATTTGCAGATTTCAATATATTTAATAGCTGGTGTTTGTATATACCAAAGTCCGGTTTTCCATGATAACTCCAAGGCAATTGGATATCTGTAAAATATCCCTTTTTTATAAATATCTCCGAAGCCATGAATTCAAAATAATGTTCCCACTGAGAGCCATTTTTATGAACAATATTCACAATATACTCCCTATAGTCTCCGCCATTAGATACAATTTTATTAAAAGTTTCTTCGATAATATCGGAAGTTTCATTCCCGTCAATGAAAATAATCTTTTTCTTTCCATTGTAGATAAATGGGTATTTAGAATATAATGTAACTGGTAGATTATTGTTTATTATTTTCCCATTACTGGTTTCTATCAAAAATAATCCTTGATTTAAAGAATAATTCCTGTGGTTAAAAGTTCTGAATCTTCCAAATAACCTAAGTCCAAATTTATCAATCAGATAATACGAATTTGTTGTTAAACAAAAGCGATAAGCTGTTCTTTCATCTAATTCTAATACTTCATCAAAAATTTTATCTTTGATAATTTTATATTGAAAATTAAGTTTCAATACTTCTAGTAGGTAATCTTTATCAAAAGTAATCCTTTTAGCCATTTGTCATTACCAGTATTCTGTCCATTTTTAAACGTTTATAAATAGATGGTATACATTTATTCTTAGGCATAACATCTTCTATAATACCGTACGTTTTAAAACCAATCGTTTCATAAATTTTCTTAACTTCTTCTGCTGTATTTATTACTTTTTTGCCAGTATGTAAATCGCCCAATACAAATATACATATCCCTTTCTTTTTTATAACTCTTTTAAGCTCAAGCCCTACTTTATACATCTCACCCAAATAATCGTCTTTACCCTGAATTAGCCACTTCTTCAGCTCCTCTTTTTTATCTTCATCGTATCCTAGAAATTCAAGCCTAAGTTTATTATCATTAACATAGTCTAATGTATTAAAATACGGCGGACTTGATATCACTAAATCAACAGAAGCATCTTCAAGTGGTAGCTTTCTCGCATCTCCGAGAAACACTTTTCCATCGGTCTTTAATGGAAAACCATCTTTGTACATTCTTTTCACTTTGTCCTTCAATCTAGGGATTACCTCTTTATATTCTGCCTTAGCTTTTGGTTCAAATGGAATTACTAAGCTCGTTACTGCGGATAGGTGTCCCGGCCTGTGCCCATGTATGATTCCTAACAAACACCCCAAAAGAAAATATTTCTTTTGTTGTATCATCAAGTCTCTTAAAAAGATAATCTCTTTTAATGTATTAGGATGGTAAAATTTTTTCATGAATGGCGAACAGTCATTTATAGAGATTTTAGAAATGTCTAGCTTTACTGAATCAAGCCATTTTAACTGTTCTTCTATTGGAGTCCTATCAAATTTGGCTCTAGAAATACTAAAAGCGTATGGATTTAAATCCACTCCGATCCCACGCCTTCCTAACAAATCCGCTTCTAAAGGAATTGTTCCAATACCGCAAAATGGATCAAGTATTACTTGACCTTCTTTAGAGGCAATTTTTATCAACCAATAAGCCATCGCCGGTTTTATTTTACCTACATAAGGGGACATTCTATGTAGCCAATTTCCCCAGTTTTGAAATTTATAGGGTTTTTTCTTCCAATAGGCCTTATTAATATATAATAATATTTCATTTAACGTTAACGATTTTTGAGTTTTTTGATTTGGATATACCATAAGACTGCTTTGCATCTTCATATAATCGCCCTTTTATAAGCTTCCTCACTCTAGACAATCTTTATTTCTTTTAAAGTATTTAAAGCATACGCTAACTTATTAAGCAATGTCATTGTACCTCAGAAACTGCAGCAGGCAATTTATATAGCGTTGCCATAAGCGCTTTTTGCTAATAAGTTTATTGAAATATAAATTTATATACTTTTGTATAATCTTTGCATTTCTGGTTTTTCAAATTTTTGATACCTCTTTTGCTTTAATGATAACACATATAAATCAGAATTTAAGTGTTTTAGGTATTTCTTTGCTCTTTTTATATTTGGCTCCAAGCTGCCATTCCCTACAATTGCAATAGCTACTTCGGGCTTAATCTGGACTATCCTCTGGAAGCTCTTCCATTTTATCAAACTGTGGTGGTCATATTCCACTGTCACCATAAACTTGTTCTTTCTAGCCACTAGGTCTATCCTTCCTGTTCTACCGTCGGTAAATTTCATGTTCCTTAGAAACATGATTAACCATTATTTGAAAAGCTTTATTCTTGCCGGCTTCTTCCCCTTTACCTCAAGTATAAAGTAATATGCTATTATAAGAATAAAGATCATCATCGCGCCTATGAGCAGAGACTGGCGCGGCATTCCTATCAGCAGTGCTATCAGGCCGACTATAGTGACTACCTCCATGTACGGATACCACGGGCTCAGGAAGCTGGCTTTTGCCCCTGCCCTGCGATAGTGTATGATCGCAAAGCTTGTGATTATATATGAGAATATCAGGCCGAAATTGCTTATCGATGCAATGACATATATGTTGCCCGAAAACAGCATTGCCGCAGATATTGCAGCCGTGATTATGACTCCGTTTACAGCAACGTCGGATTTCTTGTTGTACCTCCTGAAGCCCTTTGGGAGCAGCCTGTCCACGCTTATCTGATATATTGACCTTGAAGACGTGAGTATCATGGCCAGCGTCGCTGAAGTTGTGGCCAGCATTGCGCCTATATCGACTATTATCGACACCCAGCCTGGTGCATGCGCGTATCCCAACGCAAATGAGAGCGGATCTGCGTTTATCCTGTAGGCGGTGGCAGGCGCAAGCATCATCAGCGCAACGTCAACCAGTGAGTACAGTATTATGCTTATTATGACCGCATACACTATCGCCTTTGCGGCACCTCTTGCGCCGCCCTTGACCCTGCTTGTAAAGGTTGATATTGATTGGAAGCCAGTGTACGCAAAGAATATCACCACGCTTGCGGCGAATATGCCTCCGAAGTCTGACGGTGGTGATGAGAAGTTGCTCAGCACATTAGTATGCGAAACTGAAAGTGCAAAAATTGCTGCGAACAGTATGAAGAAAAACAGTATGCTTATTTTTATTATCACTATGAAGAAGTCAGCCTTCGCTGCTTTTTTTATCCCTATTATATTGACAATTGAAAGCACGAGTATGAGTGCCAGCGCGAATGGGACCTGGTACGCTGCGCCGAGTCCCAAGAATGTCGCTAAATACGATCCGAATCCCAGCGATACTGCAGAAACAGCAGTTGCAAAGCTTGTGTAGAGCAGAAGTCCGGTTATGAAACCAAGCTGGCTGCCGAATGCCTCGTACGCGTATGAATATGCTGCACCCTTCGCGTGAGGAAATATAGACCCCATCTCGCCCATCTGCAGAGCCATGAAAAGGGCTATTATCCCTACTACTACAAATGCCAGCAGCGAATACGAGCCGGCAAGCGCGATGGCAGTGCCGCTGAGCACGAATATTCCGGCGCCTATTATTGCTCCAAGGGCGACCGATGTTGCCACCGGTATACTTAATGTATTCTTGTCCATCCGAATTCACATTAAGTTTTTCTCTTTGGTCCTCATAGTCCTAATGTCATGCCTTTTGACCTCCGCTCCAAGAGCTGATAGTTTCAGCGAAGCAGTATCTGCCTCACGCTTAACTTCCCTTGGATTGTCATGCTCGGTAGTAACAAAATATACCTCCTTAGCATGCAAGTCCTTTGCCGCAAGTTCGATGTCAGGCATTGCATTTGATATTGAAGCCTGTACTATGTAACATTGGAACGGTTCAAGAGCGAGACTCTCAAAAATCCTGCCGTATTCTGGTTCCCCCGGGCTGAGAACCAGCAGCTTGTGCTCCTTGTTATCAGGCGGCACCTTTATCCCAGACATCTTTGCAGGTTTTGCCTGTACCTCGATTTCTGGAAACTCCTTCTTCAATGCGCTGAGCTGCAGCTCAGTGTTTTTCTCCTCAAGCTGCTGCCTATTTGAGAACTCAACTTTCCTGAACTGCCTTATCAATGACTCTTCAAGATCCTCTGACGCAGTGGCCCCCTCTTTTATCACGGCAAACGTTTTTCCCATTACTCCGCAGTCATCGTGGGTTATAAGTGTAATCTTCTTGATGTTGTCATTCATGACAATCTGCTTTATCATCTGCATTAGCGGAGCAACATTTGCCCCTGCATTCCTTAGTACTATTGCATCTTCATAATCCTTTTCAAGCATGGAATTGAGCCTCCTGTCCATGCAGCATATTACCAATTCTCCTGACATTTAATCACGCAATCAGACAAATAAATGTTTAAATCTAAAAATGCTTTGATTC
>JAJZNK010000032.1 GCA_021811735.1 Nanobdellota archaeon
CCGCCTTGAAGGACTTGTCCGAGGAATGACTGACACACTGTATTAACCCAGATGGGTCTCTAAGCATTATAAATGAATTGTTTTTACCAGCCCTTATGCTGTTAACGAATCCGTTTATTGTTACCTCTTTACCGTCAAATATCTGCGTTTTTATATCCTTTATGTACAGTTCCATTTATTTTTTAAACATTTCTCCTATTTATTTCAGATAAACTATTAATAAAGCATTTGCATAATATTAAATGTATGCATGCTACGAAATCAAGGCCTAACTCTAATAGAGGGTCGTTTCACAAAAACGTGCTGGCTCGAAAGAATAAGAGATTAAAGGTATCCCAGGCGGCATTGGATTACCTTATGAGTTGGGGTTGGGTTCTGATAATAATAGTACTGGCTATTTTTGTAATGTATTCGCTAGGGATATTCCATATACCATCTGCTCCAACAGTAATAAGCGGATTTCAAGGAATAACGATGCAGGCGGCCCAGGCAAATTCCACGATGATGGTGGTGAAGTTAACGAACAATTACCATCAAGTTGTAAACATTACCGGTGTAACTGTAAGCATAAGCGGCAGGAGTTACTCCAATCTTGACTGTCAGGATAGTATAATTCCAAATGGACAGACTACATTATGTAGGGTGCCAGTGAGCATATCAACAAGCAGTTACCTTTCTAATATACAGATATCTTTTACACCCTATCGATCACAGATATACGAAGTCTCGAACGGTACGGTTTCCTCAACATTAGTGAGTGGCACAATTCCTATAAATAGTCAGACTACATATTTCTTAGAAAAAGGACTATTATACGGCAGCACATTTGTAGTAAACTACAACACCTCAACGAAGTCAGTATCAGTTTCGGCGACGGTGGACAACGTTTCTTTCAGTTTTCCATTTGGAAATTATGCTTTTTCAGTTCCATCAGTTACTTATCAAGGATGCACCAGTACTCCTTCTCCTTCTTCAGGTAATCATCCAACAGGCGTCGAAGAGACGATATTCTTTAAATCTAACTGTGTAACAACCTTTTTAGAGAATGGTTTACCGTCAAATCAACAGTGGCAATTATCTTATAATGGTACAACTGCAAGTAATCAAACTGGGTCTTCAATAAGCATACCTACCGATAATGTCGCACAAGCACAAGTATATTACATTGTAACGGCAAAAAGCAACACTTTAGCATGTGTATCATCTCTAACGCCCTCAATAAGACTGGGCGGAAACTACACATTCAATGATTGGAACTGTACAACAACTTTTTCAGAGACAGGGCTGCCAACAACTTCTGGCTATAATCAATGGAATGTAAATAGCTATGATTCTTTAGCCTCAAGTAGCGTTTCTACAGGTTCAACAGTAAGTATTTTTCAGGCTTATATTACAACAATAAGTAGTTATACAGCAACCTCAAAAAGTAATGAACTTAATTGCGTTTCTAACCCTACACTGTCTGTAGAACAAGGTTCAAGTAGTAATACCTTTAGTTCATGGCAATGCACGACTACATTCGCAGAGACTGGTTTACCGTCAAATCAACAATGGTATGCAACGTATAATGGCATTACTCTGCCTACAGTTTCAACCGGTTATTCAACAAGCAATACTCAAACTGGGATAGCAACGGTTTCAGTTTATACTGGGGAAGGGTATAGTAGCAACTTGGCATGCGTTTCGTATAACACTCCTCCGTTATATCAGGGTTCATCTTATACGTTCAGTGCGTGGAACTGTACAACAACTTTTTCAGAGACTGGTTTACCGTCAAATCAACAATGGTATGCAACGTATAATGGCATTACTCTGCCTACAGTTTCAACTGGTTCATCGACTTCCATACTACAAACAGATATAACTTCTCCAACCAGTCAAAATTCTGTAGGAAGCAGCGCAAGCTTAAATTGTCGGTCTGCCAACACTGCAGGAGTCATAGAAGGAGGATCTTATACTTTCGGCTCATGGGTCTGCACGACTACATTTACAGACCAAGCCTATCAAACTATCTATCCGCAGAAGATTGTATCACAATGGACTATAAAATGGGATGGAATACGTGGAACAAGTTACAATAATCAGATACAATTTACCAATACAGTTACCAGTGTTGCATCTTATTCATTTCAGGATCCATTTACTGAAGGAGGAGTTCTCTGCGTTGGGCCTTCAGGAACGGCACAGATGGGTTCTACTGTCAATTTACCTCAGAACTGGGAATGTTATACGATGCTTGTTCCGGGTACAAACAATGTAGATGTAATTTCTGAGTTATATTCTCCTAGCATTATTGATAAAATACCTATATCTAATCAAAATGGGAATTCAATAAATACTAATGGAAATAGCGTCGTAACTTACGACCCACAGACTAATGAGTTCTTCGTAGCTGATTCAGGTGTAGGAAAAGTCCTGATAATAAATTGTTCAAACGATAACTTGGTAACATCCATTTCAGATCCACATGCTACTTTTGTAAAATATGAGAACGGTTTTGTTTTTGTGGTAAAAACTAATTACGGGCCCGACAGTTTTATTAATGTTATAGGTTCCAATAATCAGTTAAATGGTGTGAACACTTTAATCGCGGGAAATGTCTCGGGAATAGGCTATTATCCAACCACGGGTTATCTTTGGATTCCTAACAGTTCAGGTACAATTTCAACTATTTCCACGGTAAAGGCCACGGCTTCGGCACCGTTTGATAACACTTTGGCTAACCCTTATGGTAATCATGGACTTTTTGGCGGTTCTCCAGCATACGACCCGAGTAATAATTACATGTATATTACATCTGATTCTAACGGCCAGTTCTATGTGTATTCATATAATTCCACTGGAGGACTTGTAGGGAATCCTGTCGATATTTTCACAAATGAACTCGGGGTCGCTCCAGGCCAGTCAATTTTTGTTCCCCCGCGTGATGTGGTTTTTGCAGGTGTATATCCTCCTTCGAATGTTCTTTCCTGTGGCCCAATTTCCATATATCTAGACGATGTCACTAATGTGGGGTACGACATTTGCCTTAATCCATTTGCGAGTGGTGCAATATTCTATGGAGGTTATCAATTGTACGCAATCGATTGCACAACCAACGCCGGAGCAATTTGTGATTCTACAAGTAAATTGAATTATCTAAATGGAAATGCCTTCTTTAATGATGGTTCTAATAGTATACCTGTAGGAGACAATGCGACTGGTATAGGAGGTGTAAATGCTAATCTCGCACAAGGAACTTTCATAGAGTCAGGGTTCCCTGCTGGTTCTTCATGGACATGGTCTGTAAGTTCCTACGCAGGTTATCCTTGGTATTCCACTGGAAACACAATAATAGCGCCAGTCGCTCCAGGTAATTCTTACTCTTATACAGTTCCATATGCTTGTGTCACAAAAAATAATGTTGTATGGCAGTTTTCACCTACAGGTTCGATTAATGGGGAAGTCAGCGGTAGTTTGGCTGCAGGTAGTTCCGTTACTATCCAATTCACTAATACAAGTTCAAATAGTAATTGTTAAGAATTTTTTGAGTTGGCGATTTAGTATTGTAAAGTATAGAGGCTCAGAATATGTTCGTTAAGATTAGAAGTAGTAGAGATTTGTAGCGCTCGTAAAAGTTCGTTTCAAATGAAAATTCAAAAGAAAAGATTTAAATAATAAACACTTCTTTATAGTATATCAAAAATTTGATAAATTAGTGAAAAGGAGGATTAAAAATTATGGCAGAAGTAAAACCACACATGAATTTGATTTTCATAGGGCACGTAGACTCTGGTAAATCTACGACAGTAGGAAGATTGCTTTATGAAACAGGTAGTTTCAGCGAGCAGGACAAGGCTAAAATCCAAAAAGATATTGAAACATTGGGAAAGGTGGATTTTGAGTTCGCCTATTTTTTAGATACTTCCGGTGAGGAGCGAAAGAAAGGAGTAACCATTGACCTTAGTCACGAGAAATTTGTAACTGACAAATATGAATTCACGATAATCGATGCACCTGGTCACGTTGACTTTATTAAGAACATGATAACAGGCGCTTCCGAAGCAGATGCAGCGGTACTCGTTGTAGACGCAAAGGAAGGCGTGATGCAGCAAACTAGAGAGCACGTTTATCTTGCAAGGGTTTTCGGAGTAAAGAACCTTATAATTGCATTGAACAAGATGGACCTTTTGAATTATGATGAGGCCAAATATAAAGATGTCAAGGATTCTGTAATGAAGGCAGTAAAGGCTTCTTATCAGAATGCTGAGAGCCTTAATTACATACCAATATCGTCAAAGAACGGTGAAAATCTTAAATTAAAGAGTGAAAAGATGGCATGGTATACAGGGCCAACTTTATTGGAAGCACTTAATAACCTCCCACTACCAGACAGACCAACACAGTTGCCTTTAAGAATCCCTATAGAGGATGTTTATTCAATACAGGGTGTAGGTACAGTTCCAGTTGGTAAAGTGGTAAGTGGGGTTATGAAACCTGGTGACAAGATAATATTCGAGCCATCACATGTTACAGCAGAAGTAAAATCCGTGCAGATGCATTACCAGAACTTGGATCAGGCGCAGCCTGGTGACAATATTGGTTTCAATGTTAGAGGGGTTGAAAAGGAACAAGTAAAAAGGGGAGACATTGTAGGTCTGGTTTCAGCACCGCCTACAGTCGTAACTGAATTTACCGCACAAATAATAGTTCTTAACCACCCTACCGCAATATCTGCTGGTTATAGCCCAGTATTGCACGCACATACTGCACAGGTACCAGTTAAATTCAAGCAGATTTTGAAGAGATTGGATCCTAAGACAGGTCAAACTGCAGAAGAGAATCCTGCAACTATTAAGCAAGGTGATGCAGCAATTGTTGTATTGGAGCCTCTTAAACCGCTTTCGATAGAAAAATCAGACGTTATACCTCAGCTTGCAGGATTTGCAATAAGAGATATGGGTCTCACTATTGCAGCAGGCAGATGTATAGATTTAGTAGCTAAGAAAGATTGAGTGAACATTCACTCCTTTTTTCGTGCTATTATTCGAGATTTAGTTTTGTCTGATTGTGCGAAAGAATCAACTTAGGGTTTTAAGTTTTTTCTTAAATGCATATATCTTATTAAGCAAGGTTTTGTCATCGTATATCTGCATGCAGCTTTTAACAGTTACGTTTATGGTTTTTTTGAGGACTTCAAGTGCTTCTTTGGATCCGGAGGCATCTCGAAATTCATCAGAATGACCAGGAACATTTTTTTGTGTTATTTTCATATCTATATGCCCGGTCGGCACCACACGGCTGACATTCGCTTCATCCGTTGCACCAATCTGTAAATTTTTTAAAGAATATAATTTTTCAGGAACTATTCTCAATTCTTTGAAATTTTTAAATAGTACTTCGTCTATATCAACAGAGTTTATATATTGCTCATAAATCGGAGTAGTATCTTCTATTTTTACCTTAACACCGTAAGCTCTTCCTATGGAATGCGCTGCTCGTATAATTTTGTTATAAACCTGTTTGAAATACTTTTCATTAGTGCTTCTAAGGTCTATTTCAAGTATAGATTTTTCTGGCACAATATTCGCTGCCTGACCTCCTTCCTTTATGAACATGCCTGCAAGAACGTGTTTGTATTTCGGGGATGCGGCGACTATATTCCGTATGGTATTATAGACAGTTACGAGCGCATCCAGGGCATTTCTTCCCATATCAGATTCTTCTAAGTGAGATGATTTTCCTATGAATGTCATTTTCATGTCTACATCTGAAGGAGATTGGCAGCCAACATTCCATTGGGAATATGGGTGAAAACCAATCACAAAATCCACATTGTCAAATGCCTTTTCTTTTACAAGTTTATCTTTGCTTCCTGCATAATTTCCGATTCCTTCTTCAGATGGAGTTCCGATAACAATTATTTTTCCCTTATATCCAGAATCCTTTAATTTCACCGCGGTTCCTACAGCCCATGCAGCTATAAGATTGTGTCCGCAAGAATGTCCATTTGGAAGTGCATCTTCCTCCGCTAAGAAACAGACAGATGGTTTACCTTTTCCATATTCTGCTCTAAATGACGTTTTCATGCCTTTGTAAGGAATTTTGGTAACGAATCCTTTTTTTCTCAGAAAACTAGAAAGAAGTTTTGAAGTGCGAAATTCCTCGCTTCCTATCTCTGCAAATGAAAACACTTTTCTAGAGATTTCAAATATTTCCTCAAAGGATGAGTCTTTTATCATACTATTAATTGTCTGTTCTTTTTAATAACAGTTTACGGTTAACTTTCAGTATTTTTCACGGCATTTTGAGCAATCTTTACCTTTTTCTTGCCATTTTTCTCATCCTTTGGCGGTTTACATGCAGGGTTGACACAAAATATGTATGTCCTTTTGCTTTCCTTGCTTCTCCATTCTATCATATGTATACCACACTTCGGACAGTTTTGTGGCGATATAAAAATATATCCAGATTGGGGTAACGGCATACCAAAATGGCATTTGGGGTAATCACTGCAACCTACAAATCTTTTATGCGTTTTCCGTGATATTACCAATTTAAGCTTGCCCTTGCTTTTTGGACATGTTCCAAATATGTATTGCTGGAGAAGTGCCTTATGCATCAGCTCTTTTACCTCAGCTCTTTTACTTTGGAGGTCTTTAAGAACTTCTTTAATCATCTTTCTCGATTCATTTACTACTTCTTCCTTTTTCTTTTGCCCTTCTTCTATTTTTTTCATCTCTTTTTCGATAGTTGCAGTAAGTTCAGGTCCAGTAATGTTCTTAGATACTTTTTGCATGTTCTCTATCACTGCAAAGGCGACTTCGCTGGGTATAAGGGATCTACTTGCAGAAATATATCTTCTATCCATAAGCTTTTTAAGTATATCAGGTCTCGTAGCTTTAGTCCCTAAATTTAGCTCCTCCATTACTTTTAATATGCCACCTTGCGAATAGTTTCCAGGTGGTGTTGTTAATTCTTCACTTTCATTTATCTTATTAACTTTTAGTAACTCTCCTGTTTTTATCTCTGGGAGAATAGTTTCTTCAAATTTTGAGAAGGTGTATATTTCTCTCCATCCAGGAGTTATTATGCGGCTTCCCTTGGCTATAAATTCATTGCCACCTATATCAAACTTTATCGTTACCGTTTCTTCTTCAGACTCATCGGAAAGTGTTGCAAGGAATCGTTTTGTTATGAGGTCAAATATACGGGCTTCTTGTGGATTAAGTTTTTCAGACGGTAACTTTACAGGATGTATTGGAGGGTGGTCTTTTGCTTCTTTTCCCCTAGTTGGGTGCAGCGGTTTGCTCAATATACTATTTGCAGCTTTCTCATAAGCTTTTGAGTTTTTCAACTCATTAAGTATCTCGTTTAAATCTAACGTTGGCGGATAAACTTCGCTGTCAGTCCTCGGATAAGAAACGTAACCCTTCATATACAACCCTTGGACTAATCGCATTGCATTTGGAACAGAAAATCCTATTGCAGCAGCACTTCTTAAAAATGCAGTAGTATTAAATGGTTTTGGAGGAACTCCTTTCTTTTCCTTTATTTCTACTTCTTCTACTTTGGCCTTCTTTTCGCTTTTTATTTTTTTCAGATTGCTTACTGTTTTTTTGTCAAATATTCTCCCTTCTTTGTATTCTGCGACAAACGTTTCTCCATTTTTTTCTATGTCTACAATGAATCTCCAGAATTTCTCTGGTTTAAATGCTCGTCTTTCAGCATCTCTTCCTACTATAAGTGCAAGAGTCGGCGTTTGGACTCTTCCTACAGATAAAAAAGAATTCCCAAGTCTTTCCGCCGCAAGGGACATAAATCTGGTAAAAACAGCACCTAATATCAAGTCTATCTCTCTTCTTGCATCTGCGCTGTCGGATAAGTTTTTGTCTGGTTTTTGCAAATTTTTAAAAGCCTCGCCTAATTCCTTTGCAGTGAGTGAAGAAAATATGCTCCTGTATATCTTAGCGCTTTTATTCTCTTCCTTTACAATATCTATTGCCTCGAAGCCTATGGACTCTCCTTCGGTATCATAGTCTGTTGCTATTATAACGCTGTTCGCACCATTCGCGAATCTTTTAATAACTTCTATATTTTCTTCTGCAGTATTCTCATAAACAAGTTTTGCATCAACCATCTTCATCAAAGTCTTTTCATTCCACTTTTTGAAGGTTTCAGGATATTTTACATTCTTTATATGGCCTTTTAAAGGGATTACTGTAGTTTCTTCACCATTTATCTTTGTAAACCACACTTTCACAGGTCCGAATTCTTGTGTCTTTATTTTTGTTTCTGCAAGATTTTTTGCTATAGTCTCAGCAGCGGTGCTTTTTTCTGCTATAATCAGTTGCATTTTAGTATAATATATATAGTACTATTTAAGTTTTATTTGCTATTTGTTATGACGGTGCCATTTATCTCCTTGTGGGCTAAATATCTTCGTATATCGTTTACATCACTTGTTACAACGACTTCTATCCCGTTTTTCATGCATATTTCCGCGGCGAGAGGATCAAATATAAAGTTCATCCCTGGGATTCTTTTTCCTCTTGTAAGAGTGTAAAGCTTTTTGAAAGTTATCTTCTTTAGCAAGTTTACGTCTTTAAATTTCCTAGGATCTTTATCGTATACTCCTTTTTCTTTCGAAAGGTTGAATATCACTTTAGAGTGTGTGGAAACGGCAGCATAGGCTGCACATGTATCAGTGGTCCATCCGGCAAGATATCCTCCTGTAAGCGTTATTTTTTTGTTTGCCTTTATTTTTCTCGGATCGGCTGTGGTATACTCTGCATTAAAAGCTTTTGCAATTACAAAGGCGTTCGTGTGGGTACATTTTATTCCTACTGAATGTAAATCTTTCTCTTTCAATTTGAACTTCTTAGCAAATTCAATGTAGTCTCTTGCAATTGGGCCACCACCAGTTATTACTATAAATTTTTCATCTATTTTCTTGATTTCCTTAAATACGTTAGATGTTTCCAAAGGTCTATCAAAAAGAAAGGATCCTCCCAAAGATATAACCGAAGTCATAGTGATTATAAAACAACCAAATTTAAATAATTTTTAATCCATAAAAGTTATTAAATATGTGGAGTCTATACAATAGATTAAAGCGGGGTAGAGCAGCCAGGAGTGCTCGTTGGGCTCATAACCCAAAGGTCGTGCGGTTCAAATCCCACCCCCGCTATTAAGTTGATTGTTGTAACATGGGAAAATTTTACGTAACTACTCCAATATATTATGTGAATGATAAACCACATATAGGTCATGCTTATACGACAGTGGTGGCGGACATTTTTGCAAGATGGCACAGGCTGATCGGTGATGATGTTTTCTTCCTTACTGGAACAGACGAGCACGGTGGAAAGATACAAAAATCTGCGTCTGAAAAGAATAAGACTCCAAAGGAGCTTGTAGACGAAAACAGCCAGAAATATAAATTAATGTGGGAAAAACTCAATATATCTTACGATAAATTCGTAAGAACTACGGATGATTACCATGAAAAAACTGTAAAACAGTTTATAGAAAAAGTCTGGAAAAGCGGAGACATTTACAAGGGAGAATATGAAGGATTTTACTGTTTACCAGACGAACGATACGTGTCAGAAAGCGAACTTGTCAACGGAAAATGTCCGGATTGTGGCAGAGATGTTCAGAAAATAGCAGAGGAAGCTTATTTTTTTAGGCTTAGCAAATATAAGGAAAGGATACTATCAGCAATAAAAAATGGATTAATAGTTCCGGAAAAAAATGCAAATGAGATTCTCGCAAGACTTGAGGATGAGTTGAAAGATTTGGATATAACGAGGAAAAGCGTGTCATGGGGCATAACTTTTCCATTTGATAAAAAGCATTCAGTTTATGTTTGGTTTGATGCATTGCTTAATTATGTTAGTGCTCTAGACTGGCCTGATGGCAAACTCTTCAAAGAATTCTGGCCAGCAGATATTCACATCGTAGGAAAAGAAATAGTGTGGTTCCATTCAGTCATATGGCCGGCCATGTTGATGTCAGCAGATTTGCCTCTTCCAAAAAGGGTTATTGCTCATGGTTGGTGGACGGTAGATGGTAAAAAAATGAGCAAATCAATAGGAAACGTTGTGGATCCTATGGAAATGTCTGATAAATATGGGGTCGATTCTTTTAGATATTTCCTTATAAAGGAGAAACCAATTTGGGAAGATGGAGATTTTTCTGAACAGGCATTGAAAAGTCGGATAAATGGAGAGTTGATGGCTGACTTGAGCAATCTAGTCGCAAGAGTCCTAACTTTGGCGGAAAGGTTTGATGGAAAGATAGAAGGCAAGCGTGAACTCGAAGGGTTTATCGACAAAAAAAGAATAGAAGAGGCATTCGATAATTACAATCTGTACGCTGCAATAAATCTAATATTTGAAGGAATACGGAAAGTAAACAAATATTTCAATGACATGGAACCTTGGAAACTAAATGGAAATGCACTTTCTAATGTGCTTTATAACGCATTGGAGTCTATAAGGATAATCGCGATATTTTTAAAACCATTTATGCCATTGACAGCAGATAAAATAGAGGAAAAACTAGGCATAAACAATCAAAGTATAAAAGACGCATTTTTTAAGGAGTTTACAGGTAAAGTTGTAAGAGGAGAAAATCTATTCGACAAGATAAATTAGGAAAAAGACGCTTCTGAGAAACCTTCTTTTAAAAGTATCTCTTTTACTTTATCCACATGTTCACCTTGTAGCTCTATAATACCGTCCTTAAACGTTCCTCCACAGGCTATTTTTGTCTTTAGTTTTTTTGTTAGTTCTTTAATATTTGTGGTTTTTGAGTCAAGGCCATTTATTACGGTTACTATCTTTTTGAAAGAAACTTTTTTCGTATATATTCTTATTTTCTGCGTTTCCTGTGAAATGGTTCCGCAGATACAAAGGTCTTTAGGGAGACCGCAAACGGGGCAAACTTCTGTCATTTTATCTTTTTATTTGATCCTCACAAAATTATAGTATATAATAATAGGGCAGGTATATAAACTTTTCTCGTTGTAGTCGAAAACCATAACTCATCTAACAAGTGCTCAAATTGATCATTAAAACATCATTAATAAATATCTAGGGCAATTAGTATGTTTGATTAGGAGATAATACTATGAATGAAAATCAATTAAATATCCTTTTTTCTAATGGAATACTCGTAGATTCCTCAATAAAGGATATAAATATTTTGGACCTGGATCTTCTTATCAAATCTCTAAAAGGGAAAAATATAACCTTCCTAGATATGGATACTTTTCATAAAGTATATTCTGGGGAGACTGCAGATGATTCTAGTGTTGAAATAGTTAAGAACTACGAGGGAGAGATATCTGAATCCAAACCAGTCAATTGGGTAAATTATTTTAATGATAGATTCTCAAGGATAAAAAATATTTTGATAATGAAGGATCGGAGCGGATTGATGTCTCTATCAAACATAAAAAACATGCCACAAAGTTCAGATGTAAAGACAATAGCCATGGTATCTTCCGTTTCAGTGAGTCCAATTAAAAAATATACAATACTGGATATCGAAGACAATACTGGGACTTATAAGGCAATAATAACAAATTCAAATCAAGAAATCTTGGAAGATCAGGTCATTACTATAACTGGCAGAAAATACAATGATGCAATATTTGTCAAAGATATTGTGCTTCCAGATATACAGATGAAAGAAAAAACAAAACAGGAAATGGATGATGCCTTCATACTTTTTATTTCTGATATACACATAGGATCAAGGCTTTTCGTTGCCGAGGCATTCGAAAAATTCATAAAATGGATAAATGGCGATATCTTAGAATATTCAAATATAGCTAAACTCGTAAAGTTCATCGTTTTAAATGGCGATTTAATAGACGGAATAGGAGTTTATCCTGACCAGGAAAAAGAACTTGGAATAAAGGATCTAAAAGGGCAATATGACAAGCTTTATGAGTATCTCGATAGAATCCCAAAACATATTAAGATTCTGATCTCTCAAGGAAATCATGACGCTACGCATATCGCAGAACCACAGCCAAAACTGGACAGAAGTTTCGCAGGCAGCTTGTATAATCTTAAAAATGGGATTTTTCTGTCAAATCCTTATCAAGTAAATCTTACAGTCAGCAAAACAAAAATAAATCTCCTTTCTTATCATGGATTTAGCATTCCTTATTATGCCAACAAAATACCCAAATACAGTAAGATGGATGCTGAAGATATAGAAAGCATAATGAAGATAATGCTGAAGTCAAGACATCTGGCACCTTCACATGGCTCAACACAGCTTATGCCACTTCCTATGGACTATTTAGTTATTGATGAAACTCCAGATATATTTGCTACAGGCCACATACACAAGACATTAGCCTCAATTTACAAAGGGACAGTCCTTATAAACTCATCCTGCTGGCAGCACCAAACATCATACCAAAAAAAGTATGGTATGGTTCCGGATGTTGCAAAGATACCTATAGTAAATCTGCGTGATAAAAGCTTCCAGATACTAGACTTTTTGGGTGACAAGGTGCAGATTTACAAAAAAGGCTTGAAGGAGGTTTGATGGTAGGAAAAATAATTGTGATAGAAGGGATAGATGGCGCTGGAAAGGCGACCCAGGTCAAGCTTTTGAAACAAGAGTTGGAGAAGGCAGGCAGAAAAGTTTCAACTTATTCCTACCCAGATTACTCCTCAGTATATGGTGAAAGGATAAAATCATTTCTTTATAAAAAGATCGACATAAACGTTGATGAACTCTTTTTGTTGTATCAGATTGACATGGTAAAAGACCGCTCAAGAATACTCAAGGCGATAGAAGAAGAACAATACGTTGTAATGGATAGATACGTTTTTTCAACGATAGCCTATCAATCTGCGGGCGGATTTGATTATGAGACTGCTAAAAAACTTGTCAAGTTTATTGGCATGCCAGTTCCGGATGTAGTTTTTTATGTAGATATCTCAGCTGATATTTCTATGTATAGAAAAGAGAAACAAAAAGGCAAAATAGATATCGACAAATTTGAAAGCAACAAATCCTTTCTCTCAAGGGTTTCTTCATATTACAAAAAACTTCTCGATGAAAATTTTTATTCTAAAAAATGGGAACGAATAGACGGAAACCTAAATATAGAGGAGATAAACGATTTAATTACAAAAAAATTAAATGAATTATGAAAGGCAAATTTATAGTTATAGAAGGGATAGACAATGCTGGTATAGGCACGCAATCTGTCTTTCTAGCCGAACATCTAAGAAAAAACGGCCTTAAAGTGCTGCTTACAAAGGAGCCTACAAATGGTTTGTTAGGCGGCATATCAAAAGCTGTACTCAACAAAGAAATAGACCTATCCGGCAAAGCATTGCAGCTCCTTTTTTGTGCAGATAGAGCTCATCATCTGGCCTCTGAAATAGAACCAGCAATGAACGCC
Organism: Nanobdellota archaeon; assembly: GCA_021811735.1. Classification (GTDB taxonomy): domain Archaea; phylum Nanobdellota; class Nanobdellia; order Parvarchaeales; family Parvarchaeaceae; genus Parvarchaeum. The sequence continues at coordinate 13,421 of JAJZNK010000032.1, forward strand.
GGTTCAAACATAATCTGTGACAGATACTTTTTTTCTACACTGGCATACGGATTTGCATCAAATATAAATTATAAATGGTTAAGGTCCGTCAACATAAGCTTCCGCAAACCGGATCTCGGTATATATTTAGATGTAGATCCAAAAACCGCATTATCACGTATGCCAAAAGGGGAGGACAGATTGCAGCTTTTTGATAATCTACAGAAACTTTCAAAAGTAAGACAAGCGTACATTTCTATTTCAAAGGAATTTCACTTGAAAAAAGTAGATGCAAATAAGAGTATAGACGAAGTAAGCCAAAGAATAAATAATATCGTTGATAAATTCTTGAATATAAAGGACTCACACCCTTATGCAAATTAGATCAAAAAGCCAGTCATCATTGGAATACCTCATAGTGATGGGTGTAGCGATATTTATCCTTGTTACTGCAATTTCATATTCAATTTATTATCAAGTAGGTTATAACTCAGCAAGCACTTCCCAAGATCTTCAACTCGCGGCTACGAGTATATCAAATGCAGTAACGGCAGTATCGGGAGGCGAAATAGGTTCTTCGCAACAGTTTAGCTTCAGTTCTCCAGGATTATCGCTCACATCATCAATCTGCAATACCTCTCTATCCTTGAATTTTGCAGGTGAACAAGCATCCCAATCACTTTCGATGTATACTACAGGAGAGCTTCCAGTTAACTCCGGCACATATCAAGGCAATGTAAAATTGGTGAAGGAAAACGGGCAGTCACAAGCTCAATTAACCATGGACCTTCCTATATCATACATATCGACATCCTACACTTACAACCCTTCAAGCATATTTTATAACGTATCCTTTTTAGATACGTCTGGTAATTTAGTTGGGGATGTAAATTTTACCGTTATAATATATAACAATAATAAAATAGTTGCAGAACAAAACGAAACAACAATTTCTGGTTATTATTCTGGTAGCATAATACCTACAAATGGTCAGTTCTCTTCTAATTCAATAGCGGAGATTTATGTGGAGGATTTGGGGATAATAAGTCCTTCTTGCTTCCTTCCCCAAAAACTGCTTTTTGTTCCGGGCAATGTTTTAAATTTTCTTCCGCTAGAAATTTCTAATAATCAAAATTTATCCACCTCAAATCCTTTTCAGCAGGAACTTACAATAAACTCTGCTAATTATCAGCAGTACGAAGCTTCAAACCTGCAAAATGTTGAGTTCTTTTTTCCAAATGGAACAATTATTAATTCATGGTTAGAATCGGGAAATTCAAATACTGATACCAGTACCGTGTACTGGTTAAAGATAGCTGGAATACCTGCTCATTCATCAGAAACAATATATATGGGATTTGCATCGAAATCATCGAATATTTTCAACACGACAAATGATGGCGAAGCTCCACAATTGTCTTCAACATATGCACAGTATGATAACGGGGCGAATGTATTTCTTGATTATTTTTCGGGTGATTCATCTGCTGGATGGACAACAGCTGGAACAAGTGGGCAGACCACTTCAGCTCCGTCCGGATCTCCTTTCGGCACAAATGCGCTTTATGCGCTGGATTCTGGGGGAAATTATATGTACACTCACGCAACAGGTCAATCTACCAATATGGTAATTGAATATTATACTTATATTAACAATTTAAATGATGTTTTCTTTTTGGTTAATTCAGCAGGGACTGGACAATTAGCACGTCAGGGCAGTGGTGGGGGCTGGTACGGAATTGCATCAACTTCATCCTGGACGGCTTGGAACGCACCTCCAGATACGGGAGTATGGAGCGGAGAATGGGTTTTATCTGCTGTGGTAGTATCAGGCGGCATTGCACAACAATACCTTTCCACGACTCTTGGAAACTACGGAAGTGAAATCGGCCAGAATCCTTCAAATTCATATACTGTTGCAAATAATGGTAATTATCTTGGATTGATCGGTGACAGTGCGAGCTCTTCCGATGAATATTGGAACGGGATAATAGTGCGTGCCTACCCTCCAAACGGTGTGATGCCTTCTGTAACAGTAGGAAGTGTGCAACCACAGATAACAGTTTTTGTAAATGGAGTTAAAGACGGAAATAATGGTATAGCGCAAAGCACTTCGATGAATATAACTGCTTTCGGCGTACATGCTAGTCACATAGGATTAATAATAAATGGTTCTGTTGTAGTTCCTCTAGGTTCAGCCAGTTTATCATATCAAAAAAGCATGCCAGCTGGATTATATAATATAACTGTATTTTCCAATCAGTCAAGGCTAGCGAATCAAACATATTGGGAAGCGGTTGCCAACATACCAAATGGTGTAACCAATTTTGTTCCCATCTCAATAACCAATCAGCAATCTTTGGCAACATCTTCTCCCTTCCAGCAAAATATCTCGATAGATTCGTTTGCGTATAAGAAATTCGAAAATCAAAGTTTGACCAATGTAGAGTTTTTCACCCCAATTGGAACGGTAATACCCTCATGGCTCGAATCGGGAGATATGGCTAAGTTTAATGGCAACTCCTATGCAAACCTGCCTGAAAATTTCCCTTTTGTGGCCGCAGGATCATTTACAATAAGTGTCTGGTTTAAGACCACTAGTGATGGAGTGGTATTATGGAATGGGAATACTGAACAGGCTTCAACTGCAGGCACATATTCACCTATTATATATGTAAACACGAATGGAGATTTGGCAGGTGGTGATTGGGTTGGAAACCAGCCGTTCAATACGAACGATTTTGTTGCAAATGGGCAATGGAATTTCGTTACCATAACCCAAACTTCTAGTGAACAGATACTATATTTGAATGGAAATGAAATAGCCTCCCATTCTAGTTCTTCTGTACAGGCTGTAAACCCAGTTTATTGGACTATAGGGGAAGGTTATGCTGGTGGGTGGTCTAACACAAATAATAGTAATTTTTATTTTAATGGGTATATATCAAATATACAGTTCTATAACCAAGTGTTTTCATCATCGAAAGTAGCTTTGCTTTATGATGAGGGAATTGCAGGGTCTCCATTAAACAGTTCTGGGCTTATTGCGTGGTATTTGCTTTCTGGTAATGGTAATCAACAAAATGGTAACAATAACCTTCTACTAACTAACGTTCAATTTAAAGGAGTCTCCTCAGTAAGTACCTCTACAAATTATTGGTTGAAGTTGGGAACCATTAACCCACAGCAATCATATATAGCGTTTATGGGCTTTGTCCCGCCTAACAGAAATCTATTCAACACGACAAATGATGGTGAAGCTCCAAAACTGTCCCCTATTTATGGAGAGTATAATGATATAGGTAATGTAATGGATTCAGGGCTTATATATCAAATCTATTTTGATAATAGTGGATCATGCAACTCACAATCTTATCAGACCCAATTATATAATGCTAATTTAGGCGATGGAACGACTGTATCAGGATGCGCTAGCATGGTGTCTAGCACAAGTCCATTTACAACTCTACTTTCAGGGACTACTCAAAGTGTCAACGGAAACAATCAAAACAATGTTATAATAAACTATCAATCAGGTTATAGTGGTGGGTCCCCATATCCTAACCCACCAGTTTCAAACGTAGGAAATTCTTGGGATATAAAGGCAATCGGTTGGGCTGAGTTGTCTTCATCGACTACATTTTCTGAATTTTCAGACGACGGAATAACACTCAGTTATGCAAATTTATCAGTTTCCGATAGCAATGGTCAAAATTGGTTGGGAAGTACATCAAGTCCAAATAATCTTATTAGTGGCTGGGTTCCACAGGGCGGCACACAATATAACAGTGCAGCTGTTCCCGAAGGAGTGTACCGTTTGGAGATGGACTATTTCGAATATGGGGGAGGATCATATACAGCTTTATGGTCGAATAATCCTGTGAACTATTATCATGCGGCATATCCTCCAAATGGAGTAATGCCATTAGAAATAGTAGGTCCTTTTAATGGCAAAGTAAGCTAATGTATAAATCCTGCCATATCTTAAGTAGTGTATGGGTTCGAATAGTGTAAAAACAGTTGTTACGGTTGGGCCGGCGTGCGATTCCTATGAACTACTCAAAAGACTTATACTAGGTGGCGCGGATGTATTTAGATTTAATTTATCACATGGCAACGAGGATTATTTTAGAAAGGCAGTGTCAAATCTAAGGAAAGCGGAAGAGGACACAAAAAGAAAGATTCTGGTGTTTTTTGATCTTCCAGGTCCAAAGTTAAGGACAGGGAAAGTTCACGGAGACAGGCTGGAGATAAAGGAAGGAACCGAATATACTTTTGGTAAACACGGCCAAATACAAATATCAGATGATATACTTAAGATAATAAACATGAAAAGTAAGATATTGCTTTCGGATGGTAAAATTGAATTTAAACCCATACGAAAAGAAATGGGCCTACTAGTTGCAAGGGCCTTAAATAATGGTACGATGCTTGATGAGCAAAGCATAAACTTTAAAGGGATATCCTATCCTGGTAGATATCCCACAAAGAAAGACGAAGAAGGGATAAAATTCGGGTTAAGTCTGGGGATAAACGCTTTTGCCCTTTCATTTATAGCGAGTGCAAAGGATATAGCTTCAGCAAGAAAAATCGCAGGAGAGAACAGCACACTTATCGCAAAAATAGAGCGGATAGAAGCCGTAAAGCATTTTGATGATATCGTACACGAGGCAGACATTGTCATGATTGCAAGGGGCGATTTGGGTTTAAATATAGACATCGCAGATCTACCGGAGATACAGAAAAAATTATTGGCTATATGTAACGAAAACAGCAAGCCAGTAATCACGGCAACACAGATGCTGGAATCAATGACTAATAATGTAATGCCTACTAGGGCAGAAGCGGACGATGTGTTCACTGCTATAAGCGAGGGTACCGACGCAGTGATGCTTTCAGAGGAAACCGCGATAGGATCTTACCCTTTGAAAGCATTGAAGATGCTAAAACGTATAATATCCAAATATCACTACTCTTGGACTTTAAAGCGATATAAAATAACAGATGAACATGATGCTATTTTAAATTCAGCAATTGATCTTGCCATAAGCACAAAAATAAACAAGATAATAACTTTTACACCTTCTGGGAGAAGCGCCTTCCGTCTTTCAAGATATCATCTTCCTATCGAAATAGTCGCGGTTACAGATAATATTTCGACATTTTCCAAGCTTTTCTTCAGTAGAAACGTAAAGGGGGTTTTTGTAAAAAGCCTTAGGGATGAGGAGAAGAGACTTATGCAGATAGCCAAGGCACACAGAATCAAAAAGGCCATTATTGTCTCGGGTTTATCCCTAAGCGAAAACTCCACCGAGAATGTGAGGATAATAAGTTTTTAGTTACAAAATCAAAAACATTAATCTATTTAAAGCTAAAAAATCTATATCTGTAAATAAAACACTTGTGACTAATACTTATGGGACATCAGATAACAAAGAAAAGCACCCCAAGAAGGGGAAGTATGCAGTATTACCCTATAAAAAAGAGCAAAAGGGCCTATAATACCTTCGGAAATATTCTTGGTTTAGAAAAAAATGAAATAGGTGGGTTTGCAGGATATAAAGTAGGGATGCTTCAACTTACTTACATAGACTCGGACAAGAATTCTCCTACTTTTAAGATGGAAGTTATGACGAATGCCACTGTTTTAGAAACTCCTCCTCTACTTGTTTGTGCCGCTAGATTCTACAAAAATGGAATAACTCTTGGTGAGAGCTGGGGAAGTGGTCTTAATAAGTTTATAGCAAGAAAAGTAAAATTCAAGGAGAATAATAAAAATATTGATGAATTTAAGGATAAAGCTGAGGATGTGAGGCTTCTTGTATCAACACAGCCTTGGAAAATAGATTTAAAAAAGAAACCGGAAATATTCGAGCTCTCTATAGGAGGAAGCTTCGGGGAGAAATTTTCTTTTATAACAGGTTTATTGGGTAAGGAGATTGACGTTTCATCAGTCATAAAAGACGGTAATTTTGTTGACGTTGCTTCTATAACCAAGGGAAAGGGATTTACCGGTTCAGTAAAGCGTTACGGTGTAAAGATATACCCTGTTCACGCAAGTAAATCTAGGAGAAAGGCAGGTAACTTAGGTGCAGAAACCATGGCCAAAGTCCAGTACACAGTGCCACAGCACGGAAGACTAGGTTTTAATTCAAGGGTTGAATACAATAAATTTGTTTTCAGGGTCATAAAGGATTCAGAAGAGGCAAATATACCAAGCGGTTACAAACGATACGGTAACATGAAAGATAGCGCAGTGATATTGAAAGGCTCCGTGCCAGGGAGTACTGGCAGACTAATAATGTTAAGAAAGGCAATAAGGCCAACCAAAAAAGCAGAACCTGTAAAGATTAATCTTTTAAAGTGATATGGTAAAAGTGTTTTCAACGGACGGAAAAAGTGAAGAAGAGATAAAGTTGCCAGAAGTGTTCAACACGAAGGTTAATTACGCTACTCTTAAGAAGGCTTTCCTCGCCGAGCAATCAGAAAAGTTTCAATTAAAATATACAGACCCAATGGCGGGAAAAAGAAAAGTTGCAAGGCTTACTAAAAGAAGAAGATCTTATAAGACCAGCTATGGAAGGGGGTTGGACAGAACACCTAGAAAGACACTTTCAAAAATCGGAACTAATTTTTCCTATGCAGGAGCAGTTGCACCTAATACTGTAGGTGGTCGACAAGCGCATCCACCAAAAGCAGAGAAAAATCTTATAAAAGAAATAAACAAAAAAGAGAGGCGACTTGCGGTGAAGATGGGAATAGCCGCTTCTGCAGATTTAAGCAGCGTTTCACAATTTCACAAGATTGAAGGAATCAAGGAATTACCTATAATAATAAGCGGTAATCTGGAAAGCATAAAAAAGACAAAAGATGCGGTAAAAATGTTTTCTTCCATAGGTTTAGGAACAGAACTTGAAAGAGTGATGGAAAGGAAAATAAGGAGTGGTAAAGGAAAGCTTAGAGGAAGAAAATACAGGAAAAAATTGAGTATAATAATCGTAACTGGAAAAGGAGAAAAGGCATCCAAGGCGTTTTCAAACACAAATACGCTGATAAAAAGCTTTAACGAACTTACAGTAAGCGATGTTTCACAGGCCGGTAGACCGGGAAGACTGGTAATCTGGACAAAAGACGCAGTGGAAAAGATGAGGTAGAGATGGAAAAAAATATCAAGTATATATTAAGCGTTTTGAGCGGCGAGAAATCTACAAGACTAATGCAAATTGAAAATAAGCTATCTTTTATAGTTTCAAAGGATTCCAATAAAATTCTCATTAAAAAAGAGGCTGAGGATTTATTAAAAGTTAAAATCGAGAGCATAAACATAATCAACAGAATGGATTCGAGAAAGATTGCGATAGTGAAGCTGAAACCGGAATACCAGGCAATGGATATTGCAACGCAACTAGGTTTAATCTAATTAGCGGCTCTCTGAAAACGTTTTTAAATTAAAATATTATAAGATAGCTAATGCTAATAGGGTTTGAAGTAAAGGTATTGGAAAGTAATGTGGGAGGAATTGTCATAGACGAAACGAGGAACACAGTTTCGATCAAAACAGATAAAGGCGTAAAAAGAGTTATAAAGGATGGAAACAGATTTATAGTAAATATGAATAACAAAGAAGTAAAAGTAATCGGAAACGATATAAAAATGAGGCCATGGGAATATGCTTTATGAAGATTTGAAAGAACCGGAGAATAAATGCACAGACAGGCATTGCCCGTATCACGGAGATCTTAGAGTTCATGGAAGGAGATTCGAAGGCATTGTTACTTCTGCAAAGGCTGAAAAAACAGTTGTGGTGAGCTGGACCGTTTTCAGGAAACTCAAAAAGTACGACAGATACACGAAAATAAGAACAAAAGTCTTAGCACATAATCCAGAATGCGTTTCCGCCAAACTGAATGATAAAGTTGTTGTATACGAAACAAGACCTATAAGTAGATGGAAAAGGTTTGTAGTGGTGAGGAAATTATAAATCATGGGAACAGGAAGAAAGGGAGCAGGTTTAAAGCCAATACGCGCAAAGATTGCAAAGTCTATAAACGTCGGAAGTTGGATAACAGTTGCTGACAATTCCGGTGCAAAGATAGTTAAAGTTGTAAATGTTAGGAATTATCACGGTGTAAAAGACAGGCAGCCAAAGTGCGGAGTCGGCGACACCATATTCGTAGTAGTTAAAAAAGGATCTCCGGACACAGTACATAAAAAATTCCCTGCAGTGGTCGTAAGGCAGAGAAAGGAATACCGAAGACACGATGGAATCAGAGTATCATTTGAAGATAATGCATGTGCAATAGTAAAGGACATAGATAAATACGAGCCTCAGGGAACAATAATCAGGGGGCCCATAGCCAGGGAAATATCAATACGTTTCCCGAATATAACAAAAATAGCGTCTAAAATTGTATGAATAAAGATAATTTCAGTAGAAGTTGGGTTTCGAGTGTTTCGCCAAAGAAACAGAGAAAATACAGGAGAAACGCTCCTCTTCATATAAAGAAAAAAATGCTTGCAGCCCACCTCTCAAAAGAACTTAGGCTGAAATATAAGACAAGAAATTTCGCATTGAAGAAGGGCGACAGCGTTTTGATAACACGAGGTAAGTTCAAAGGACAGGAGGGCAAGATAGATAAGATATACATGAAGCAGCTTAAGGTAAGCGTTGATTCAGCCAAGAACGTTACAAAAAAAGGTAATAAAGTACCATTTAAAATAAGGCCATCAGCCTTAATAATAACAGATTTAAATCTGGCGGATGTGAGGAGGGTGAGTAAAATAGAATCATATGGCAAGACACGGTGAATCAAAGCATTTTAAGAGAAGTGTTGTTACTAATTCGTTGGTCATACCACGTAAAAAATACAAATACTATAGCAAGCCATTACCTGGAAAGCACAGTAGCAAATCTGGAGTTTCCATACTTGGATTTTTAAGGGATGTTATTAAGATTGCAGTGAATGCAAGAGAGGCAAGATATCTAATAAAGAATGGTTATGTTTACGTTGACGGAAAGAAAATAAGTGAGGAAAAATATGTTGTAGGCTTTTCAGACATAGTAACCGTTAAAGATGATAGTTTTCTAGTCTGGTTGAGTGAAAACGGCAAGATAACAGCGATAAAACAGGAAGGAAAACAGGAAAGCAAGAAAATAAAAGTGATGTCAAAGCACAAAGGGAGCAGGGGAATAAATGTGATTTTCACAAATGACGCAAGAAATATAGTTTATGACAAGGACGATATACAGATAAATGATTCAGTGACTTTTGATTTCGCAAGTGGCAAGGTAACTAGTAAGATACCGTTCGAACAGGGCAAGAAAATCATAGTTTTCAGCGGAAAGAACGCTGGAAAAACAGGTACTATAAAAGAGATAAACAACCAGTCAGTTTCCATATCTGGAAAAGACGGCGAGTTTGTTGCTTCGATCAAGTCATGTATGGCAGTATAAATATGGAAAACAAAATGAGGGAAATATTCGTGGAGAAGGTTACTCTGAATATTGGAGTAGGAGAGCCAGGAGAAAGATTGGAAAAGATAAAGGCTCTGCTAGAACAGATTTCTGGATCAAAGGTCGTGAAGACTGAAACCAAAAGAAGAATCCCAGAATGGGGACTAAGACCTGGTCTCGAAATAGGCGTTAAAACAACTCTAAGAAAATCAGAGGCAGAAGAACTTCTAAAAAGAATGTTCACTGCCGTTGAAAATACAATATCAAATTCAAACTTTGATAAAAGCGGAAACCTTTCCTTCGGTATAAAAGAATACATTCACATACCTGGAGCAAAATATGATTATACAATAGGTATAGTCGGTATGTCGGTAAATGTAACGTTGTCAAGAAGAGGTTTCAGTATATCTAAAAAGAGGAATAAATCTGCTGTAGGTAGATCTCACTTAATTAAAAAAGAAGAAGCCGCGGATTTCATAAAGAATAAATACAATGTAAAGGTTATTTAATGAATCATATGGAAACACAGTTCGAAAAGATATTGAAGGTTCATGCATCAAACCCAGCTAAGAGAGCTAGATTTATCAAATTCAATAAACATAAAATGCAGCCACACGACAGGCGGGCTAACATGTGCACAAGATGTAATAGACCAGAAGCTCATGTCAGTATTCACGGACTTAACTATTGTAGACAGTGCTTTAGGGAAGTTGCACAAGATCTTGGATTCAAGAAATATGGAAAGGAGGCTTGATTATGGTAGATTCTCTCTCGACTATATTTAATACTATAAACGTTGCAAGAAGTGTGGGAAAGAAATCCTGCGTTGTCGGCCCTAGCAGCAAGATTCTTATAAATCTTCTTGAAATAGTAAAAAGAAATGGATACATAGACGGTTATGAGATAATAAATGATGTTAGAGGCGGGTTTGTAAAGATAGAGATAAACGAGCACATGAATAGATGTAAGGCAATAAGGCCGAGAATACCAATAAAGGCTGGAGACATAGTAAAATATGAGAAAAGATACCTACCTGCTCTTGGCTTTGGGATTATACTTCTTTCCACAAATAAAGGATTAATGACAAACGAAGAGGCAAAACAATTAATGATAGGGGGCAATCTTTTGGCTTATGTCTACTAAATTTAAGGTTGATTTGTCCGCAGCTAATGTTGAAGTAAGCGATAAATCCATAAATGTTAAAGGGAAGGAAGGTGAACTTTCTTTGGAGCTAGTGCACCCTTTTTTAAAGATAGAAAGAAAAGATAAGATTCTTTTTATAGAGGCGGAAAAAGATAACAAATTTCAGAAGGCTATCGCAGGCACGCTTGCAGCAAATATAAAAAACATGATAAAGGGTGTCAACGAAAGATATACTGCCGAATTGGAATTGGTCTATATGCATTTTCCAGCTTCGTTAAAGATAAACGGAAATAAAATTTCGGTCGAAAATTTCGTAGGCGAAAGAAAACCTAGGGATATAGTGATTCCAGAGGGCGTAAAAGCCGAAGTCAAGGGCAATAAGATAATGCTTTCAGGCACAGATAAATATAAAGTAGGTCAGCTTGCAGGCACAATAGAATCAAAGATACAGGTCAAAAACAAAGATAGGCGAGTCTTTAAAGATGGAGTATTCATAACTAAGAAACCCTGATCATGGAATTTACTAAACACGATGCTAGAAAATTGAAGAGAGTAGGTAACTCTTGGAGGAAGCCTACTGGCAAGAAAAATAAGACAAAGGTAGGTAAGAAAGGGCATAAAAAGATGCCTTCGAAAGGTTTTAGATCTCCAATTTCCGAAAGGGGAAAAATAGCCGGTAAGATACCAGTCAGAGTGTTCTCTCTTTTAGACACGGAAAAGCTTACGACAGACAATATTGTGATAATAGGAGGTTCAGTCGGTAAAGCAAAGAGAAAGTTAATATATGAAAAATGTAAGGAGAAAAAGATAACAGTGATAAATTATGCAGGGAAAACTGAAAACACAGAGAAGAATAGCGAGTAATGTGCTCGGAGTAGGAGAAAGCAGAGTTTGGCTTGACCCGTCCAAGTTTAAGGATATAAAAGAAGCTATAACCAGAGCTGACATAGAGAGCTTGATTTCAAAGGAGGTTATAAAGAAGAAAGAACTCAAAGGGCAATCTAGATCGCGTGCGAGGGCTCTTCACAAGAAAAAGAGAAGAGGACATAGGAAGGGAATTGGGAGCAGGCGCGGTGAAAAATCTGCTAGGATGGCTTTCGAGTGGATAGATAAAGTAAGAGCATTGAGAAAAGAGCTTTATAAACAGAGGAAGCAGGGAAAGATAGAAAGAAAAGAATTCAGGGAACTTTACAGAAAAATAAAAGGAAATTCTTTTCACAGTGTCAATCACATGAGAAATTATATTGAAGGTATGAAGAAGGTATAAAAATGAAAAAAGCTAAAAGGACCAATTATAGAAAGCGTTTAGATTTACTCAAATCTGGACTCCCTAGGTTAGTAGTAAGAAAAACCGACAGTGCTGTTATAGCCCATATAGTTGAATTTAATCAGGCAGGGGACAAAACGATTGCGATGTCTAGGGGAACAGACCTAAAGAAATTTGGATGGACTTTTAGTGGAAAAAATTCATCTGCAGCCTATTTAGTCGGTTATTTGTTGGGAAAAAGGGCAAACGTTAAAGAAGCCATACTTGATAAAGGAAATAGAACATTAAAGCAAAATAGTTTCATATATTATGTCATGAAAGGACTTAATGACTTCGGTGTAGATGTACATTCAGATGATATAAAAATAGACGAAAAGAGACTTTATGGTGAGCATATCTCTTCATATTATGCTGACAGGAAAGGGAACCAGTTTTCATTGGTAGGCGAAAAGATTAAGAATATAAGAGAGGACTTTAATAAAACACTGGAGAACATAAAAAATGGAAAATAAAGAACAGAATGAGACAAGTGCTGCAGCAGAGATAGCACAAGATGCAGGTAAGCGAACGTATCCGGAAAAAACTTATACTTTCAAAACAGAACTTGGCAAACAGGTGCAGAATGGCGACATAAAAGACATTGATGATATATTGAACAAACACCTTAAGATACTAGAACCACAGATAATTGATTTCCTTATCCCAAACCTTCAGTCTGATTTTCTTTATGTAGGTCAGTCAAAGGGAAAACTTGGCGGTGGTAAAAGACGAATAGTAAGAAACACTCAAAAAGTAACCGCAAAAGCGAAGAGACAGCACTTTTCTGCAATGGCAGTAGTCGGAGACGGCAACGGACATGTAGGCATAGGAAAAGGTCGTGGATTAGAGTCAGTAGTCGCGAAGGAAAAGGCACTTAAGACGGCAAAACTAAACTTGATAAAAATACCAAGGGGTTGCGGCAGCTGGGAGTGTGCTTGTCATGGTGGTCATTCAATACCTATCAAAATTTCAGGAAAATGTGGTTCAACTACGGTAACGCTGTTTCCTGCACCAAAAGGTATAAGCTTCTGTGTTATGGATGACATAAAAATCATAATGAAATTGTCAGGGATAAAGGATGTATGGTCCATGGTTCAAGGTCAGACACATACAAGAATAAATGTAGGATACGCAACTTTCGATGCTCTCAAATCGCTTAGCTATTATAGATTTTTCGATAGGGAGAAACAAAATTTAGGGATAAAGGGTTGAAATGGAAAAATTAGCGGTTATAAAGATAAGATCTGACATAGGGAAAAGTAGAGACATATCAGAGGGCTTAAGGGTTCTAGGCCTGAAAAAACTTCATTCTTGTGTGCTGGTTAATAATTCCCCTGTTAATAAAGGTATTTTAACCAAGATTGAAAGTGTTGTGACATATGGTGAGATAGATTCCAAGACGCTTTCAAAGCTCTTAATGAAAAAAGGAAAGATTAGTAACAAGAAAGACATTACTGCAAGCGAGCAAGAGATAAGTGTATTTAGTGATGCATTTTTAAAAAATGAAAAGAAATTAAGTGATATAGGTATTAAAAATATGTTCCATCTTCATCCACCTGTGAAAGGTTTCGAGAGAAAAGGCAAGAAAGTACCTTTTTCATTGAAAGGGGCGTTCGGATATAGAGGACAAGCGATAAATGAATTACTAGGCAGGATGATATGAACAGAAAACATCTAAGAGGCAGCTCAACTGGGGGGAGAGGATCTGGTAAAAGAGCCAGGCATGCTGGTAACCGCGGGGGCGTAGGAAGAGCCGGTGGAGGAAAAAGAGGCCAGCAAAAGCTAGTTTCATTCAGAGCAAATACACATACTTACACATATTCAAACCTAAAAAAGGTTCCGCTAAATTTAAACAGGGTGCCAGGCGTCATAGAATCGCTGAAGAAGAAAGGTAAACTTAAAACTGATAATGAAAGATACGAAATAAAACTCGCCGATCTCGGTTATTCAAAAATTTGCGGTAAATTCAAGGCAGAAAAGTTCAAGTTGGCCGTATATGGCAAAGCGTCCGCAAGTGCAAGAGATGACATACTAGCAAACGGCGGCGAGATCTATGAATGAGACATTGAAAAAGTTTATATCGAATCTTCCGGCAGTAACAGTCCCGGAAAGAAAACTTGATCTTAATACAAAACTGAAGTGGACATTTGGAATAGTAGTCCTGTTTATAGTGATGTCATTTGTTCCACTTTTTGGGATAAGCAGTTCTTACAGCCTTAATTTCGAGGTACTGCAAGTTCTTATTGCATCACATTTTGGTTCATTGCTTTCATTAGGTATAGGTCCCATAGTAAGTGCGAGCATAATAATACAGATGCTGCAGGGTACAAAGATAATAAATATCGATACTGCCACAAAGGAGGGGCGAGTAACGTTTCAAGGGATACAAAAATTATCGGCATTTGCGTTCATAGCGATAGAAAATGGGGTTTACGTTTTCAGCGGTGCATTGACACCTGCTGGGCCAGGTTTATTCTTCCCAGTCGTAATGTTTTTACAACTTTTCGTTGCAGGTGTTATCCTTCTGTTTATGGATGAAGTTGTAAGTAAGTGGGGTATAGGCTCGGGTATAAGTTTGTTCATACTTTCAGGAATCGCATTACAGCTCATAAATACTGCCTTCAATCCGTTTATAACTCCTGTCGGTGCAATTCCTTCAATAATAAGTGCCTTTATGGCAGGCATCCCTTTAAACGCAGTTTTTCCAATAGTGACTGTTGCATCTACAGTAGCTCTATTTGCCGTTGCAATATGGCTTCAATCAATAAAAGTTGAATTGCCACTTTCATTTGGAAGGCTGCGTGGTTACTCAATAAGATGGCCCGTTTCACTGTTTTATACGAGTATAATACCAATAGTTCTTATCGTGTCGATGGTTGCAGGGGTACAGTTCTTCGGCCTAACACTTTCGCATGCGGGTATAAACATTCTTGGTACCTTTACCACAGAGTCCACAGCCTTTGGCACGCAGGAGGTTGCTACCGGTGGCCTTGCAGCTTATTTATCTCCTCCAACAATACAAGAACTCTACACGAGTGCAGTGACTACAGGTATAACTGCTATCGAAATAGAATCTATGCTGCTCTATACAATTATACTTGTAATAGGTGCAGCTGCATTTTCTTATGTTTGGATGTATCTCGGCGGCCAGGATCCTAAGTCAGTAGTAAAGCAACTAATGGAATCAGGTTTGTCAATGCCAGGCTTTAGAAGAGATGAGAGGATACTTGTGGATATATTCAAAAGATACATAATACCTCTTGCGATATTAGGAGGGGCTTTGACAGGTTTAGTTGCGGCGCTTGCAACGTTTTTGAATACGCTTACAGAGGGTATAGGGATACTCCTTATTGTTATGATAATCTACCAGTTCTATTTCTCATTACAACAGGACAATGCTGAGGAATTCAAGCCAATAAAAGATAAATTGGTGGGAAATACGGTGGAATAAGACTAAGCTTATTTATAATAAGGAGTTTAATTAAAGAATATGACTATAGAAGCGATTGCTGTAATTTTGATTTCACTAGTTGTAGGAGTATCGGGACAGTTAGCCTATCTTCTGCTTGTAGACCATGAGATGGTGAGAAATAGTAAACTCAGGATAAAAGAGCTACAGCGGAAAATGAAAGGCATGAAACCAGAACACCCCGAATTCAAACCAACCTACAGCGAATTAATGGGTGAGAACTCAAAGATAATGAAACAATCAATGAAACCTACTTTTATAACGTTTGTGCCTTTTATTATAGTATTCCTTTTAATGTCTTCTTATTTTACTTATGCGCCTGTGTCAGTTGGATCGCCGATTTCAGCCGTATTCTCTGGAACTATTAATGGGACACTTTTTTCTTTCGATAATTGTGTGGTTTTCAATGGACATAACAACATATCTGTCTTTTCAAACAATACATCATTAAAGCTTAGCGCAAATGCCACGAAATCAGGAAGCTGTACCGTCGGTTTACAGACAGGAGGTAAAACTTACAATACCTCATTTTCGCTTGTAGGGGTATCTCATACTTACACAATTTCCTTAAATTCTACAAAGATAGAATTTGTTCCGAACACATTTATAGTCGCAGATCTTCCGTTCAGTATTCCTCTAATAGGGAGTAAGCTTAATTGGTATTGGGCTTACTTTATAATAAGCTTCATGACATCAATCGTGATAAACAGAATATTAGTTCGTCTTAAGCTGATTGCCTAAATCATATAAGAGTAGTCTGGGTTCTCATCATTGTTATGATTTTGCTTCTTCTTTCGAAGTTCGCAGGGAAAAGCATGTTTGCTTTTGCCATAGAGATAGCAGTCAGTTTATCATAAGTGGTGGCAAACTCTCCCTGTATCGCCTTGCGCGCACCTTCTCTAACAACCCAAACACCGAGAGGAACGAAATATTCTGGAAGAATTTCCCTTACAACCACAACAGAATATTGCATTTTCATTTCCATGAGCTTTTCAAGCACAGCAAGTCTTACTGCGTAATATGCTCCTGCAGTGTTTTTTACGTAATCTTTTCTCCCACCGTAAAACTCATAGTCTCCATTTCCCATGAATACACTTTCTTTATCCCTATTCCATGTCTCCAGAAGTTCAAATGACCACGGCCCCTTTAGAAATATAAATGTAAATCTATTGCCGAGAAACTGCCCAGTTTTTATCTTGTAATCCTCTCCTTTATTAAACATTTTTATTTTTTGAATATCATCTTTTCCTATAGAATCGTCGACAGCGGTTATGGACCATTTAGTTGGAACAAGTTTTCTCTTTATACCCATTGCGCCTACACTGAGCATTTTGCTTATCTTGTTTTCATCAATTTTATGGTTGTAGAGCGATAGAATACCATCATTTGACTTCATATCCTTATCATAGTATATTTTTTCTATTCTATTATCTATCTTGAAATTGTCCTTTATACTGAATTTTTCCAGTTTTGTCTTTATACCATGTTGATAAAAGTCATCTTTGTCTATTTTAGGCATATTTATACTGGAGACTTTTAGACCCACATTCAGTTGGTCTGCAGATATGACTGCCATCCTTATCCTTTCCAATTCCTCTTGGTTTATGTTGTTTACATTGAAATTCTTAGATGCATTTACAAGCCTGGTTCTCAAAGAAAATATATCAGAAACGTTATAATTCTTTTCGGCCCACAGCCTCGGGGCATCGTATATCTGCGCTTTTTCGTCATTCGTGAATACGACACCTACCGCAACGTTTGGGTAGTTATATTCTCCAACCAGAGCTGACGGTGGAGTAAATCCTTGTATATCTCCTCTTTTAACATAATTCACTATGTTGCTTATCTCTTTTTTATGTTTTAAAATCTCATAGTAAACGGATTTTACGTTTGTTACTTTCATGATTTGTTGAGTTCTTCTTTCTTTAGTTTTCTCCTATAATACGCAACGGTTTCATCCTTTGAATATTTTTGAGGAGCGTTTATTTCTGTTTCAAACCCGCATTTCTGGCAGGTTTTTTTAAGCGTATATGTGTTGCAATTCCTGCAAAATCTTATCCTGTTCATATTCACTGTCTTATCTCAGTATACTTAAAATCTACGTTAAGAGTTTTGCTTTTTTTTGCAATTTGTTCGAGAAGTTTTTTGTTCTCATTTAGAGTTTTTTTGGTTTCACCCATGTCTATAGTCATTATATAAACCGGTGCTTTGATGTATTTTATCGAAACTCCCTTAGTTTTAGAAAAGTCAGTAAGTATCTCTTTTATCTTGTCTACTCCTTCGCTTTCGTATGTCTTCAGTTCTAATTGGTTTTTAATCACTATCTTCTTTTTAGTTTTTTCCACGAAATCTAAGATTTCGTTTATCACTTCTTTGTTAATTTTCATTGCGTCTAGTTCTTCCTTCCCATTCTTTATTACAGCCTCATAAAATTTGTAAGAGGAGCCATATTTTTTGATTATTTGTTCCTTTAGTTTATCTGTGTCTTTCTTGTAGAACTTTTCGATAAGTTTCAAAAGCCTGTTTTCGATAGACCATTCCCTTAAAGCTTCTCTTTTTTCACTGTCAGTAACTCTTTTTACTGATAGTTCTGGGGATTGACCAAGTGTTATCACCTTACAAACAAGTATGTCTCCTTCCTTTGCAATATCCTTCACGTCTCTTACCCATCTCTTACTCAATTCAGATATGTGTATAAATCCGTCTATGCTTTCGCCAACGGAGACTATGATACCGTGTTGAAGAAGTTTCTTGACGCGGCAAATATATATGTCTCCTTCCTTTATTTCCATCATTACCAAGCTAAATGGTTTTATTGATATAAATATATAATAACTTAATAGAAATTTTATGAAAAAGAAAGAGTATATTGCAGTTTTTGCGGGGAACAAGGTCGTTGTGAATGATCAGGCAATATCCTCAACGTTGTCAAATAAAGGCAGTTTCGGATCTTTTGTAAATGGGAAGTTGGAACTTTCATTGGAGGAGGCAGTTTACCTTAACCAAAAAAAAGAACTTAAGATATATAACAGTGATGGCAAACAAATCAGATTCCCTGAATTAGTAGAGCTTGCAAGACGGAAGCAAAAGAGGTTCTGGTTAAGGTACCTTGTGTTTACTGACCTAAGAAACCTTGGTTATATACCTAAGACAGCATTTAAATACGGTGGCGATTTTAGAGTTTATAACAAAGGAACGACTCCTGGAAAAGAACACGCAGAATGGATACTTTACTGTTCAGATGAACATGAAAGCGTATCGATGCTAAATTTTTCAGCTATGAACAGGGTCGCTCATAGTGTTAGAAAAAAGCTTCTTATAGGCGTGGCGGACGACGAAGGTTCCGTTACGTATTATGAGATAAATTGGGTGAGAATGTGATATGGCAAATCTATTAAGGAAAAAACTTGCTTTGAAAAGAAAGCAGAGAAGGAAGGAAAACAAGGACGTAGACCGATTTAGAAATGCGTTGTCTGAATTTGTGGATAACTAGTCTTAACCTATTTCTGCCTTTATTTTATGTATAAGGTTAAGACCTTCTATCTCCTTTGATTTTACTACTAGAAAAAGTAGCGTGCTACCTTTCGTGGCCTTTTCGTTGCTCCCTATCTTAAACTTTATCTCTTTCGTTTCACCGCTGTCTATAAGTCTTTCTTCGGAAAATTCATTAAAATAGGAATCCTGCATCTTGTCGTATATTATTGGTAGAAAATTATCTCTATCCTCGAGTTTGACTTCGAATATGAGTGGTATATCAAACTTGTTTGTTAATTTTATAGTTAGTATAAAGTTCTCATTTTTTGCCACAGTTATATCGCTTGAACTGGTTCCTATCTCCAATCTCGCGGATAGTTCATCATTTATTCTCTCTATTATATCCTTCATTTTTCTAGAATACTCACTTTTGCCAAGAAGATAATTTATAGTATGTATAAGATTACTTGTTCTTTCATTTCTTATTAGTATAGAGTTATAAATTCTATCCCTGTCATCATCTTCAAGGTATTTTGATAAGGTTTCATGCACTATTCTTTTTATGATTTTACTGTCGTTTATCGTAAGCTCCATAGTCTCTCTTGTATTTCGACATATTTAATCCTTACGCGCTGTACTGTCTAGAGGGTCTTTTTAAGAATGCTGCGAGGCCCCCTAAATTAAATAGCTGGAGACCGTCACTGGAGTCTTTGGAGATTATTTCAACTACAACATTTTTTCCTTTTCCAAGATAATAGAATTCATTTTTTTTACTTTCATCTATGCCCGAAGATATCAATAATGTATCTACATTTTCATTTTCAAATTCTTTTCTTACAGCAGCTTCGCCGTATACCGAAAGATTATCGTTTCTTGCTATGCTACTTAAAAGTTTTTGTACGAATTCTTTTTCTATAGTTATTCTTTCATTTACCAATAGATCTTTACTTTTTTCCACAAGCTCGCGTAATCCACTTTCATCAGTGTAGCTTATGCTTCTCACTCCCTTTATAAGGTTCTTTAAATTTGTAATGAGATAACCACTTTCTATAAAGTTCTCCTTAGCAGGTCCCGGGCCTCCGATAATTATGCCCTTTAGGTTCTTATTAAAGAAAAGATTCTTTGCAGTTTCTGCTATCTCCTTATAGAAATCTCTTATCAACCCTTCCCGTTCCCTCGAAAAACGCATTGCAGACTGGCCTCCCTTCGAAAATTTACCAGGGACTAGAGATTTAATGTGTTTTAGACTGTTTATTCGTGCACCTTCAAGTGTACCGAATGTTGCTTCTCTTACGTCCAGTACTATGAGACCGTATGCATTTTCCTGATGATATGTTTGTTTCAATGGATCTGTTATAAATCTCTGGTCACAACGGTAAAGTCTTATATCTGATTTTGTCGGCGGAACAACTTCCCATACCTTTATCTCGGGTTCACCCTCTCTTTCCGAAACGTTTCCACAGAACACGACCAATCCGTTTTCAGGAGTAGTTCTTATAAGTCTCAGTTCATTCATTATTTTTTCAAGGGCGTCTATAACGTTTTTACGGTTATTTCTATCCTTTATGTTTGTAGCAGTGCTTTTCTCATCTGCAAGCTGTGAGCGTATCAAATCAAGATTAAATCCACCAGGGACGTATACTGTTACTAGCTCTGTGTGTCTTCCTTTTATCCCTTCAAGGTATTTTATAAGATTAAGTGCTTCAAATTCTTCCATAAAAATCAGGTCAGCAAACAGTGAATTTGCCTTCGACTATTTTTTCAGTTATGTTGCTTATCTTCGAAAGCTCCTCATTTATAAAGTTTACAATGTCTCTTTTTTTGCTGCTGTCTATTCTCTCTTCTGTTAGAAGAGAAAAGGCCAATGGCTTGCTTAAATCATTTCCTATTCTTCCGACCATTTTTATCTGGTTATTTAGAGAGAATTTTTCGTATATCTTTTTGGAGATATCAAATGAAAATAGACTGTATATCTTTCCTATGTGATTTACAGGGTTCTTCCCAGCGGCTGCTTCCAATGTCATGGCCCTGTTTGGTGTGATAAGACCATTGACTCTGTTGCCTCTTCCAACAGCACCATCATCTCCGCTTTCCGCACTTAATCCCGTAACTGTCAAATAACATCCATTTATTCCTCTGCCTTTTTTATCCATGTTGTTTAATGAAATCTCCACATTTCTCTTTCTTTCTATCTTGTTCTCATTTTCCATTCTTTCATTTAAATTTATTATATATTTGTTTAAATCCAAAAAAATCTCATTCTTCTTCAAGAAGTAATCTTTTTCGGAGGATACGAAGCGGTCTACAATTGCCATTGCTATCGTTATTTTTATCTTGTTTTTTATTCTTACACCCATTATTTTTATATCTTCACCGGAAAACTGGAATCTAT
This sequence comes from Nanobdellota archaeon, assembly GCA_021811735.1. Lineage (GTDB taxonomy): Archaea > Nanobdellota > Nanobdellia > Parvarchaeales > Parvarchaeaceae > Parvarchaeum. The sequence goes on from JAJZNK010000032.1 coordinate 34,638, forward strand.
CTTTGAATTCTTTTGAGTTAAGATAATTTTCTGTCTTCAAAACAATATTTTCGAGCACGCTGAATGGATAATATCCCACTGCGAAGGATGTATCATTAGAACCAGGTTTTCCACCCCTTTGAAATGCATCTATAAGGTTAACAGATCCATTGTTAGTCTCAAATAAATATCTAATCTTATCAGAATCTAAAAACCGGATATTATTTTTTATCCACTGCTTTGCCGAGTTCTCAGCTATCTCTCTTAACGGTACTGTTTTACCGTCCACCACACCAGTGGCTCTTCCGGAAAACAAAACAGTTATCGGCTTTATTATTCTACCACCATTGAAAGAAGGTTGAGTTTCTCCCCCAATAATTTCAAGTTTGTCTACATTATGATGCAGTATCTTTTGAAAATGCTCGATATAATATTTTGAAAGGTTGACCGAAAAGTTTTCGGCGATAGAATCTGCCATGTAATCTGGGTGCCCCAAACCTTTCCTTTCAACTATTTCTATTGCTTGTTTTTCAATGTTCTTTGCACTATTTTTTTCTACCGCTACAAAATTCATTTAAATTCTAATTTTTCAGCAGATTTAAGCTTATTCTACAGCAACTTAATATGTTTTATAGTTTATACTAAAAATTTTACTGACCTACAATTTTGTCTATAAGTAAATTCTTTCTCCCAAATAACTGGTTTTCTCAGATCCTTCATCACACAAGAAGTGAAAATATATAGAGTTAAGAATTAAAATAAAATAATATAAGCCAGATTTTATTATATTAAATATGCGAATCAACCAACATATAGATATACTCGAGGAGAAATAATCCTATGTTTACACTCGGAACTAAACAATCAACATCTTTCATAACCAACTCGGGTCAGTCAGCTTTGGAGTACATGATGACTTATGGTTGGGCAATCCTGATCATAGTAATCGTAGCAGTAATCCTCTACAGTATGGGTATCTTCACCCCATCATCAAGCGTATCCTTCTCAAGCTCAGGCTTCTCTCCCTTCACAGTCTCATCCTCCTCATGCAACAGCATAGGCTACAAGATAGCAGTGATAGCAGGTCCAATACCAAACAATGCAAATTCCCTGCAGATAACCAAAGTATACGTTACCTCTGCATCAGGAGCAAATACCTCTAGTTCAGTGTATACTCTGCCATCACCAATAACTCTCAAAAGCAGTCAATCAGCAGTCATAATAGTCCCAAACGTCGCCTGTAATGCAATAAACGTAAAGTATTCCTTCTCTGCAATAATACAGTATACTTATAACGTCCCAAGCATAGGAACGCAGACAATAAACACATCAGGCACAGTGGCAGGTACGTCAATAGCAGGAAAACCCTCCATCCTAACCTCATATGAGCCCTTGACGATAACCAATACCC
>JAJZNK010000007.1 GCA_021811735.1 Nanobdellota archaeon
CAATAATACAGTATACTTATAGCGTCCCAAGCATAGGAAACCAGATAATAAACACATCAGGCACAGTGGCAGGCACGTCAATATCAGGAAAACCCTCCATCCTAACCTCATATGAACCCTTGACGATAACCAATACTCAGACATCAGCCACACCCTCACCCTTCCAGCAGATGGTAAACATGACAAGCACAGATCCAGGCTGGTCCTCAATAGCAACCTCAAATTTCGCACAGAACGTGGAGTTCTTCTACTACAACGGCAGTATAATCCCTAGCTGGCTGGAAAGCTATACAACCTCCGGAGCGATCTGGTGGCTAAAGCTTCCTTCTATCTCTAATTCTATGGTAATCTACATGGGCTTCGCCCCACTCACAACCTCTCTTTTCAATAACGTAAATACCGGCGAGGCTCCACAGCTTTCCGCAACCTATGGGCAGTACGATGACGGAGCAGGAGTATTTAGTGGAATAAACTCTTATTATAACAATTTTAAAACTTCTGTGTCTCTTTCTAATTGGGGGACAGGTTCGGCTTTGGCCGGTGGAAATCCGAATAAACCTTGTGCAAATAATGGAATGGTTTTCAATTCTACTTGCACAGATGTAGGTATAACTCTTCCATATCTAATTAATTGGACTTACGCTAGAGAACTTACTTATGGGTATTGGTCTGGAACCACATCTTATGGTAGATTCGGATGGGGGTATCTACCAGCTGGGATTACAGAATATATAGCATCAGGTACTAACTACCCTTCTTTGGTAGCGGGAAATATTTCTGGAGGTGTACAGCAAGTGGGTGCTCAAATTGCCAATAACAATAATAATTATACTTACCAACTTTATTATTCTGATAAAAGTTTTTATGAGATAGGTCCTACAGGCACAAAAATAATTTCTTTTCCAACAATTTCCACTCTTTATCCCAGCACAGATCTTGCGATTCAAATGAATTCTGGTAATGCATACTGGGCTTATATCGCGGTAGCCACCGTACCGATTGGAGGATATATGCCTTCAGTATCCTTTAGCTAGCCTCTTTTAACAGCAAACTCACAGATAGACTACAAAATTTTTGGCATAGCAATATTCGCCGAATATTTATAAACACCGTTTCCTTTATTTTATCTATGCGAGTCAATCAGCATGATAAAGATAATTCCACAGCATTCTTGATGACCAAGTCAGGTCAATCAGCGCTAGAGTACATGATGACGTATGGTTGGGCCATCTTAATCATAGTCATCGTAGCAGTAATCCTATACAGCATGGGCATATTCAATCCAGCATCAAGCATCTCATCCACGATAACAGGATTCTCAGCAACTCCCGTAAGCAATGCAATCTGCACTGCAAACGGAGTGTTAAGGATAGCAGTAGGAGATACCGTAGGACATAGGATATTGATAAAGAACATTTCCGCAACGTCAAACGGAAAAACAGAAGTGTTCACCCCAACTTCAACAGTCGATCCAAATCCGATCATAACCTCTGGAAACACATACATATTCTCAATCCCGAACGTTTGTCCTGCTGCAGGCACACGATTTTCCGCTAATGTAAACATAAATTACACCGAGCCGACTACTTCATTTTCCACTTCGCAATACACTTCAACAGGAACAGTAACTGGAACAGTATCATCAACCATTATGTTTCCTTTTATGAGTTTTTTTGATGGTGTTAGTAGCAATATAAATTCTACAGTTACTTCAGGAACAGTCTCTTATATTACTTTGTCTGCTTGGATTAACATACGTAGTGTAGATCCTTGCTGGAAAAACATAGCAACACTTGTTCAAAGTTCTCCTTTGAATATTTTTGGAGAGTATACTGGGTGTAGTGCGTATGTAGTTTATAGAGCTAATTCTACTTTATCATATTCACCAGCACAGGGAAGTGTTGGAAGCGGAATAGGGAAGTTCGTATTTATTGTCGTAGAATGGAATGGAAATAATAAAGATGTATACATTTTTGACAATTCATCTACAGTTTACAATTCTCAGAATACTCTGTTTCCAGCGCAATTCTCCATAAATTATATAGATATTGGGGGTGCAACAACGTCAATTCATTTTGACAACACATGGGGTTTCAATGGCACTATATCTAACGTTCAACTTTATTCGGACGGACTTTCACCTTCGCAAATGTCGCAAATTCACAAAGAAGGAATATTCGGCAGGCCATTAAGTGGTGTAGGGCTTATTGGCTGGTGGCCATTAAATGGTACGGCAAAAGATTACAGCGGCAATGGTAATAATGGCGTCGCAACGAACATAGTATATACAAGCAATTATCCTACTACAGGGTTGTCATAGTTCTTTTCTATAATACGTAAATTAAATAGCTTTAAACTATTTTTAGCAATTGTTAAATAGTTTTGGATTTTATCATCCATATGGTTGATCTGTTAGAGCACGAAGGAAAGAAGTTGTTTAAAAAGTATGGTATACCAATTCCTTCAGGATATCTAATAAACTCTACAGACGATTTGAAAGAAATAAACAAAGAGTCCATAATAAAAGCTCAGGTTCCTGCAGGTCATAGAGGTTTAAATGGCGGTGTAAAAAAAATAAAAAATAAAAACGAGGCGATATTAGTCGTAAACAGAATTAAGAAGTTAAGTTTTAACGGTTTTAATGCAAAATCCTTTTTGGTCGAGGAGGCGATAAAGCACAAAAAAGAACTGTACTTGGGATTAACATTAGATAGAAGCCTAAAAATGCCGGTTTTAATAGTTTCTCCTTACGGAGGGGTTGAAATAGAAAAAATTCCGGCAAAGAATCTTGGTAAATTCCACTTGGATATATTTTTAGGAATGTCAGAACATGTTAAAAGGGATGCATTTTCATTTGTTAAAATCGATGAAGCTCTACGTGATAAATTTTATTCAATTCTTGACAGTTTGTGGGATATATTCACAGGAGAGGATGCTGAATTGGTAGAGATAAATCCTCTTGCAGTGACCGATATCAATCTCATCGCCCTGGATTCTAAGATTACTATTGAAGATGATGCGTTGTTTAGGCACCCAGAATATAAGAAAACTAACGATTATTTGGATCCGATAGAAGCAGAGGCTAAAAGTAAGGGAATATCCTTTGTCAGATTAAGTGGGAATATAGGTTTAATTGCAAACGGAGCAGGTTTAACATTGGCTACCATCGATCAGATAAAGCTTGCAGGGGGCGAAGCCGGCGATTTTCTAGACCTTGGAGGAACGGATGATCCTTCTAAAGTAGCGGAAGCGATAAATCTTGTGAAAAAATCAAAACCGAAAGTCTTATTTATAAATATTTTTGGAGGAGTAACAAAAGCGGATACAGTAGCCGAAGGTATTGTCCAAGCTATAAAAAGTTCAGACATGCAGTTTAAAATCATCGTCAGGCTGAAAGGAGTAAACGATGAAAAAGGTAGAAAAATACTCACAGATAATCATATAGACGCTTTTACTGACATATCCGAAGCCATTAAAAAAGCAGTGGAGGCATCGAAATAATATGGCTATATTGATGGATAAAAAAACAAGTGTACTTATTCAAGGGATAACCGGTCACCAAGGAAAATTTCATAGTAAAGAAATGTTAGATTTAGGCACTAGAGTTGTTGCCGGAGTGACCCCTGGAAAAGGAGGACAAAAAGTTAACGGTATCAAAGTGTTTGATTCTGTATACGAAGCTGTGGAAAAGACTGGTGCCAATTCATCGGTTGTATTTGTACCTGCTAATTTCACAAAGGATTCTGTAATAGAAGCTATCGACTCAGGAATAAAACTTATATCCATAATTACAGAACATGTTCCCTTTCAAGACATGTTGAAAATAAATGACTATGCAAATATGAAAGGTGTCACTATAATCGGTCCGAATTGTCCCGGGCTAGCGGTTCCAGGTATTGGCAAGATGGGAATAATCCCAAATTCAACGCTTCGGAAAGGAAACATAGGGGTGATTTCAAGAAGCGGGACACTGACTTATGAAATAGTAAATGTTATAACAGAAAATGGGATGGGCGAGAGCACCGTATTAGGTATAGGTGGAGACAAAGTAACTGGTTTGAGTTTTACGGATGCCCTAAAAATGTTTGAGAGTGATGACCAGACTAAAGCAGTCGTGTTAGTCGGGGAGATAGGTGGGAATGAAGAAGAAAAGGCCGCGGACTTCATAAAGAATGAATTTGGCAAGCCTGTAGTAGCATTTATTGATGGGATATACGCTCCCCCTGGAAAGAGGATGGGTCATGCAGGAGCGATAATATCTGGAAAAACTGGAACGGCAAAAAGCAAATTAGACGCATTCAAAAACGCAGGAGTTAGAGTAGCGAAAAATTTCAATGAACTATCGGAGTTCTTAATCAACAAATACTAAATATCGTATGAGTTATATATAAAAATACAAAATTTTAAATAGTATTAAAAACAAACCCTATTATAAACATTATTTTATATAGGAGGTAAAAATGGAAGATATCAAAGGAATGGAACAATTCGATAAAAGAGTTTTAAAATCTACTAAGCCTGTTTTAGTCGATTTATGGGCGCCTTGGTGCATGCCGTGCAGATGGTATTCTCCAGTAATAGAAAAAGTTTCCGAAGAGATGAAGGCCAAATTTGACCTTGTAAAAATCAATGTTGATGAAAACCAGGAAATCGCAGCTAAATACGGTGTAGAGGCTATACCCACAACTTTGCTTGTGGAAAAGGGCAGCGTAAAGTCTAGCGTCGTTGGTGCGATGCAGGCTGATCAGCTGAAGAGTTGGCTAAATAAGAACTTATAATGGTAGAATTTACTTGGATGACCGGCGGTAAACAGGGCAGCGGCATCGATGCAGCATTGGGTCTTTTTTCGAGAGTACTGATGTCTTTTGGGTATAATATCTACGGTTATAGAGAATATTTCTCAAATATAAAAGGAATGCACAGTTTCTTTACGGTTCGGGTTTCTGATAAAAAGGTAGCCTCCATACCTAGCACTGTGGATATGGCAGTTTTTTTTGATAATGAGTCGGTTTTAGGTGAAAAAAATGAAAGAGGCGAAATAGTCCATGACGGTCATGTCAGAGATGTAAAGGCAGGAGGATTATTGATTGTTGATAGCAAATTGGACAAGAGCAAGATAAACAGAAATGATATAAACGTTCTAGATATTGACTTCGATTATATTATAACCAATGTCGCTAAAAAACTTGGAAAACAGACGAGCGAAGTCCTAATAGCTAAGAATATAATCTGTGTGGCGGCTTCATGCTATATCTTAGGATTAGATGAAAGCGCAACTATAGAGGCAATAAAGAAGGAATTTTCAAAGAAACCTCAGACAGTCATAGATCTTGACGTATCAGTATCTAATGAAACTATAGATTATCTTAAACAAAGGAACGAAGTCGTAACTAAAGAAACGTTGGATCACATTAAGAGCAAGGGAATTCCAGTCATAAAAAAATTGGAAAATTCTGGTAAGAGTCAGCAACTTTACATGGAGGGCTTTGCATCTACAGCAATAGGAAAGGCAATAGCCGGCTGTAAAATGCAAATTTACTACCCCATAACTCCAGCGAGTGATGAAAGTGTGTTTATAGAGTCTCATCCAGAATTGGGTATAAGAGTAGTACAACCAGAAAGCGAGTTGGCAGTTTTAGCAATGACAACAGGAGCTGCAATAGCAGGTGCCAGGGCATCAAGCTCAACGTCTGGTCCAGGATTATCGCTTATGTCAGAAACTGTAACATGGGCAGGTATGAATGAAACCCCAATAGTCTTAGTTGATCATCAAAGAGGAGCTCCAGCAACCGGTCAGCCAACAAGAACAGAACAGCCAGATTTAATGTTTGCAGTTCACCAAGGGCACGGCGATTTTGGAAGGATTATAATCGCACCAGGAGACGTGGAAGAAAGTATACAGATGACTGCAGAGGCTTTCAACTACGCCGAAGTTTACCAGCTGCCAGTCATAGTGCTGGGAGAGAAAGCGATTTCCCAAGGATCCATGAACATGGATAAAAAAACAATAACTGACATAAAAGATAATTACAAAATCAAACGAGGCAAACTTGTTGAAAAAGTCGATAGTAACTATAAAAGATTCAAATTTACTGAAGACAATATATCAGAGAGGATAGTGCCTGGTAATCCAAATGCAATATTCTGGTTAACGGGAGACGAACATGATGAATGGGGACACGTTTCTGAGGATCCCAACAACAGGATAAAGATGATGGACAAGAGAAATGGTAAGTACCAGCAAATACTGAAGGATTTGACTCCAAATGAGAAGTTCACACTTACAGGAAAATTAGAAGATGCAGATCTACTTTTAATAACTTGGGGTGGTCCGTCGGCGGCTGCAAGGGAAGCAATATCTGGTAAAAACGTTGCACTGTTGCAGATTAAGTTAATCCATCCACTGCCAACCGAAGTCTTGGATATTCTTAAAAAGGCGAAGAAGGTTGCAATTTTGGAAGAAAATATAACTGCGCAACTAAAACAACACATTGCCTCCGTGACTGGGTTCGTAATACAAAATGAGATATTGAAGTATAATGGAAGATTAGTAAGGTACGACGAAGTCGCGGATGCGCTTGACAAAGTAATGAAAGGGGAAAACAAGGTGATATTAAATGGCTACTGATGTTAAGAGTTTGACTTCGAATGAATTCAACGATTGGTGCGGAGGATGTGGGGACAGTGGAATAGTTCTTGCTGTAAAGAATGCAATAGTAAAAGCCAATTTAGATCCTCATAAAACAGTCCTAGTTTCGGGAATAGGGTGCTCGTCAAAACTGCCACACTTGGTTAACATTAATGGCGTGCATACACTGCACGGCAGACCAATACCATTTGCAGAAGGCATAAAATTAGCCAATCCAGAGCTTACGGTTTTGTTGGACAGCGGAGATGGAGATACTTATGGTATAGGCGTTGGACATTTTATTAGTGCTGGCAGAAGAAACGTGGATATAAAATTATTTATACATGATAATGGGGTTTATTCTCTGACAAAGGGACAAGCAAGCCCTACATTGCCAGAAGGGAGAAAAACAAAATCTCTTCCAGCTCCAAATATAAACGGTGCATTAAATCCATTAGCATTAGCCATAATGTCTGGTTATAATTTCGTGGCAAGAGCACAAAGTTTTAAGGTAAACGAACTCGCAGATATAATGGTAAAAGCCATACAACACAAGGGATTAGCATTGGTAGATATAATGCAAGGATGCCCAACTTATAATCCAGAGTTCACATCTTCAGCATGGTTCAACACTCATCTTAAGCCTATACCAGACGGATACGATGGATCTGTAAAAGACCCTTTTAATAGGGAAGAAGTAAATCAGAAGAAAATAGATGCGATTAAACTGTTGTTAAGTGAGGACCAAGATAACATGCATACTGGAGTATTTTTCCAAAATGAAGACCCAGATACTTTTGAAACTAGGCTTCAAAAAAGGAACATTCCGCCTCCTTCATCCCAAAAAATAACGGATGACAATGGAAATTCGCTTACTGATATAGAACCTTTACTCAAATCCCTGGAGGTATAGTAATGACGGAACAAGTCGAGATAAAGGAAGGGTTGGATGGAGTATACATAACAAGATCTACCATATGCAAAGTCGACGGCCAACAGGGGAAATTATATTACAGAGGTTATAAAATAGAAGATTTGGCAGAAAAATCATCCTATGAGGAAGTATGTTTTCTTTTACTGTATGGAAAATTGCCAAATAAAACGGAACTAGAGGATTTCAATAAAAAGCTAAAAGGAGAGAGAAAAATATCTGAAAACCTAAAGATGTTGATTAAAGGGTTTTCAACTGCTAATACACTTGATGTTTTAAGAACTGCAATGTCAGCCATTTCTTATGACGACAACCAGCCTTACAGTGCAGATGAGACTGAGAACATAGAAAAAGCGATAAGGATAATTTCCAAAACACCCACAATCGCAGCAGCGATAGGCAGGTTAAAACAAGGAAAGGAGATAATAGAGCCAGACGACTCTTTAGGTCATGCCGAGAATTTTCTCTATATGTTGATTGGGTCTAAACCTGACAAAGAGAAGTCAAAGCTTATGGACGTCATGTTTATACTTCACGCGGAACACAGTTCCAATGCGTCGACATTTGCTACACTAGTTGCATGCTCAACACTTGCTGATATATACGCTGGAGTCACAGCAGGTATGGCTGCGTTAAAAGGGCCTTTGCATGGTGGAGCGGATGAGGCTGCAATAAGAATGATGAGAGAGATTGGAAATCCGGAAAACACCGAGACTTATATAGAAGAGGCATTGGCAGGCAAGAGGAAGATTATGGGGTTTGGGCACAGAGTTTACAAAACATACGATCCGAGAGCTAGGATACTTAAAACTTACCTCGATAAAATAAAAGCAAACTCTGGAGAAGAAATAAACAACTTCATTTCGATATCTCTGCGTGCAGAAAAGATGATGATAGAGAAGCTAGGTAAAAGTCATGGGATATGGCCAAACGTGGATTTTTTCTCAGGTCCTTTATATCTTTATTTAGGCATTCGAATAGAACTATTTGATACAGTATTTGCATCTGCCAGGACTGTCGGGTGGTGTTCTCATGTGATAGAATACTGGAAAAACAACAAACTTTTCAGGCCTTTAGAAGAGTATATTGGCGAGCTGGATCTTGGTTATACACCTATTGAGGAAAGAACTTAGTGTCTATAGGTACTTGAAAATCTAAATCGTATCTAGATTTTATTAAAATGTTGCTAAACTCTTTTGGCAACTATCAATAGGTTACCTCCTCACTGAAAATAAAGGTCATGAAATACCAATCCTTATTTTTCTATAATTCAAAGCTGGCTGTGGTTTATTCTATACAATTTATAGTCCTTGTCTTGACATCTCCAGTCTTGCTATTATATCATAAAGCATGTCTTGCAGAGGCACTCTGTATTTTCTTATGAATGTGATAAACATTGGTGGGGCTACGAGTGAGCAAAATTATTTTATGCAATGTGAGGTTATAACCAAATTTTGCTAAATGCTTAAATCCTCTATTTACTTATTTTATTTATGCAAGTCAACAGGCACAATAAAGAGAAATCCGCAATTTCCTCAATGACCAAGTCAGGTCAATCAGCGCTAGAGTACATGATGACGTATGGTTGGGCAATCCTGATCATAGTCATCGTAGCAGTAATCCTCTACAGCATGGGCATATTCAATCCAGCATCAAGCATCTCATCCACGATAACAGGATTCTCAGCAACTCCCGTAAGCAATGCAATCTGCACTGCAAACGGAGTACTAAGGCTGGCAGTAGGAGATACCGTAGGACATAGGATATTGATAAAGAACATTTCCGCAACGTCAAACGGAAAGACGGAAGTGTTCACCCCAACTTCAACAGTCGATCCAAATCCAATCATAACCTCTGGAAACACATACATATTCTCAATCCCGAACGTATGTCCCGCCGCAGGCACACGATTTTCCGCTAATGTAAACATAAATTACACCGAGCCGACTACTTCATTTTCCACTTCGCAATATACATCAACAGGAACAGTAACCGGTACTGTTTCTGCCACAGTTTTACCCTCTCAAGCAGCAGTGTTCGTCCAAAGTAATAGTACTGCTTCATATCTCTCAGCAAGCGTCCCAAACTCATTTTCTAATGGAGTCACGGTTTCTTTTTGGATAGATCCGATTAATAACGGTCGGTGGGGTGTTTATGGGAATTATTGGGAAGATGCTGTAAGTTATGGGTCTTGTGGTGGACCATTTTACTTTTTTATTGAAGCGGGTGCAAATCCACCAGTGGAGTCTTGGTCTGTAACTAATTCAACAGGATACAATTTCAGAGAATTTCCAGGTGTTCATTTGCATCCAAATGAATTCCAACAGTTAGTTGGTACATGGAATGGAAATCATTTGGCAGTATATCTTAATGGCAATTTAATCGGGACAAACGTATCTACAACCGGCCCAATAGTGCCCTCAATAAACCAGCTTTATATGAGTGGTACATCTTCCCTTTCTAGCCCAGCGTGTAATGCGCTTTCTAATAATTTAGCAGACGTACAAATTTATAATGCCTCTCTCACAACAACTCAGATAAAAGCACTTTACTCAGAGGGGATATCTGGCGGTCCTGTAATTTCTAATAAAGATTTGATAGGGTGGTGGCCTATGAATGCTACTGTGAATAATCAAGCGAGAGACTATAGCGGAAATAGTTATAATGCACAACTAACAAACGTTCAGATAACTAGTAACTATCCTAGTTGAACTTTACAATAACTTAATATTTTTCCAATAATTTATGTAGTTTTTCTAGGGTTTCTTCTCTTTCTGGCTTTGGTATGTTTAGTAATTTTTTAGCTATATCATATGCAAAGAAAGGAGGTTCTATAACTATTGGAGCCTCGTCGGTTCCTCGTTCGCTGTATGCTTGTTCAGATGGAACTATCGCTACGAGTTGTTTGCCCTTATTCTTTTCATAAGCCCAGTCTTTAGCCAACCTAGATGAATGGTCTTTGCTACTTATAGCCACGATAAGTGAGTTTCTTTTAAGTGCCCATTTCAGTATTTGATCGACGTTCTCTTGTGTATTTTTAGATTCGCGCTCAAGCAATACATCATCCACAATTTTGAACATGTCCGGAGCAGTCCTTTTTGCTAGTTCATATACAGAGTCAGCTTCTACTTTTCCATCTACAATGGTGCCGCCAGATATTACAAGGTAAACTTCTGCACCTACTTCCTTTGCAAATTTTGCGAATCTGTAAGCAGTGTTTATCCGATCTATTGTCACCTCCTCCCAAGAACGCTCTCCTACAAGCGGGTCTTGTGTATATCCGTGTAAACATAATAGAATACTTTTTAGTGCCATGTTATACCTTTTCTTTTCGAATCCTAGGAATCATCGAAATTACAAATAAAGATGCTCCAATTGCAACTGCTATTTCCCCTGCATCTAATGGTAACCCTGCATATTTGTATAAAAGTGCCGCAAGTATCATAATAAGCATGCCTGACGCAAATATTGGATACCTATATCGATCTTTTATCATAGTAACCTCAAAATTGTGAAATCTACAGGGAAACCTGCAACAAGAGCCCTTAAGTATAAATCTACCAGCACTATAACGACTAGACTTATAAATGCCCATTCTTCATGGTGTCGGTTTAGCATTGATTGGGCATTGAAAAAACCTTTTCTTGCAGTTGGATTTAAACCGCAATCATAGCATTTTACGTTTCCACCAGCAAATACATGTCTAAATGCATGACATGAGAAGACCCAAAGAGTAAGAAGAACCGCATTCAAGAGTATAAGCAGACTTGCGAACCTGAGTAAGAATCCTCCAAAATAAGTCACGGAAACATAAAAATCATAATAAAAAAACGGAAGTAACGCTATCCCTGCGTAAAGCAAGTATCTATGAAGATTGTTGAATGCGAAAAGCGATGTTTCTCCCGAATAGCCTCTGTTCTTATCATCTGCTCTTTCATCCGCTGCACAACTTTGTGGGTGGTTGAATATATGTCTGTAGTAATCCTTTCTGTAAGCATAGCATGTCAATCTGAAAAGTCCGGCAATTGGCACAACTAGGATTGTTGGAGAATAAAAAGGATCTATTAAACCTTTGTACTCTTTCACCGGAAAAATAAATAGCGCGGCTATGGAAAATACCAATATTGCAATAAATGACCATAAACGCCAGTTAGGTTCAAACAGCTCCGGTATCGTTCTCTTGATGTTCTGGAAAGCGTTCATATTTTCACTTCTCGTTTTTTCCCCTTAATTTTTTAATGAGCATCGTCAATGGGTCGTAGTAACTATCAACAATGTTCTCTTTCTCTGGGATTATTGCATTATCTGTTATTGCTATGTGTTCTGGACATACTGATTGGCAACATTTTGTTATATTACAATAGCCGGCTCCCCCCTCTTCGTGCAGGAATTTCGATCGGTTTATTCCATCCAATGGATGCATATCGAGTGACGCGGCTTTTACCATAAACCGTGGGCCGATGTAATTCTTATCATGTTCCCTTATGACATGACATACATCTTGGCACAGGAAACATTCTATACAGTTTCTAAATTCTTGTGACCGCGTTACATCTAGCTCAGCGATACTCCAAGGCTCCTTTAGTCTTGGTTTTGGCGTAAATTCAGGTATTCTCCTAGCTATTTCCCAGTTTCTGGAAACATCAGTAACTAAATCTTTCACAACTGGGAAGGCTTTCATAGGGCTTACGTTTATTTTTTCCCCGAGGGAATCTATCCTGGTTTTGCACATTAACTTAGGCACGCCATTTATCTCCGCCGAGCATGAGCCGCACCTAGCAGCTTTACAGTTCCATCTCACGGCTAGTGAAGGATCCAAATTGTTTTCAATATAATGAATGGCATCCAGCACAACCATCCCTTCTTGCACAGGCACAGCGAAATCCTGGAAATGCCCCTCTTTCTCGTTTTCCGGGTCAAATCTGTAAACGCTTAAGTTTATTTCCTTAATCATATTTCTCCTCCGGCAGAATTTCTTTTAGATGAGGAGGCATTTCCGGCGGGGAAAAGGTGTAACTTTCTAGCTTTTCGCCGTTCTTTTTGAAGACTATGTTCTTTAGCAAATTTTTATCTTTTTTAGGGAAATCGGTTCTAAAATGTGCCCCTCTACTCTCTTTCCGAAGAATGGCACCTTTGACAAGAAGTTCCGAGACGGTGAACATGTTATATAATTCAAGACATTGCAATAGTCCAGGGTTGTACTTTAAACTGCCATCCACACCGATTTTCCCATATTCTTTTTTTATTTCCTCTATTACAGACAACGTTTTCTTGAGGCCGCTTTCTTCTCTTGCGATGCCGACATTTTCTGACATGCTTTTTCTGAGTTTTTCTGTCAATGAGTATGGATTTATACCTTCTTTATTAAGGAAATTTTTTATTCTCTCTTTTTCATTTACTATAACTTCCTCAGAAATGTTTTCCTCCTTTGCCTGTTTTACGTAAACCGACGCGCTCTCCCCGACATATTTACCAAACACCAGTAGGTCTGCCAAAGAGTTACCGCCGAGTCTGTTGGCGCCATGCACACCAGATGCGGCTTCGCCTACTGCAAATAGGCCTTCAATATTCGTTGAATTGGTATCGGAGTCAACTTTTATTCCGCCCATATAATAATGCGTTGTAGGGGCCACTTCCATCTTTTCCTTTGTTATGTCTATTCCGGCAAACTCTTTGAACTGCATGTACATCCCTGGAAGTTTTTTCATTATGAAATCTTTCCCTTTATAAGATATATCTAAATATACTCCTCCATGTTCGGTGCCCCTACCTTCTTGTATCTCTTTGTATATTGATCTTGCTACAACATCTCTGGCATCAAGTTCTTTTTTAGTTGGAGAGTAATTCAGCATAAATCTTTCTCCTTTCGAGTTATACAGTAAACCACCTTCGCCTCTTACACCTTCTGTAACAAGAAGTCCTCTTACTCCTTGCGGCCATACCATTCCAGTCGGATGAAATTGCATCATTTCCATGTCCATCATTTCTGCGCCGGCGTCGAATGCTAGGGCAATTCCATCTCCAGTGCTCTCCCAAGAATTTGATGTTACTTCATATATCCTTCCGCATCCCCCTCCGGCGATTATTGTGGCTTTTGAATTTATCGCAATGAAATCCCCGCTCTTCATATCGAGTGCAATTGCCCCTATTACCTTGTTATCCCTTTTTACGAGCTTAGTTACAAAGATTTCATCCATTACAGTTACATTTTTACTATGCAGTATCTTGTCTTCGAGTGTCCTCAATAATTCTAGCCCTGTCTTATCACCTACATGGCATAGTCTCCGATAAGTATGCGCACCGAATGCCCTTTGCATTATCTTTTTTTCAGGAGTCCTATCGAAAAGTGCGCCCATTTTTTCTAATTCATAAACTCTGTCAGGAGCTTCTTTCGTCAGTTTTTCTACGAGACGCCAATCTGACAGATATACTCCTTCAACCATAGTGTCCTTGAAGTGAACTTTCCAGTTATCATCAGGATCAACGTCGCCCAAAGAGGCAGCTATTCCTCCTTCCGCCATGACAGTATGGGCTTTCCCAAGCAAAGACTTTGAAACTATCGTTACATTTATGCCGGTTTTTATGGCTTCCACCGCAGCTCTCAATCCTGAGCCACCGGCACCGATTATCAATAAATCTGTCTTTATTACTTTGTGCTCTTCTCTTTGCTGCATGAATAAATTTAAGTAAGCATAATTTAAATTAGTATGTATGAGATTTGAGGAGTTCTGTAATTATCTGGTAGAATTAGAGAAAACACCAAAAAGACTTGAAATGATCAACATATTATCTGAGGTCTTTTCAAAGACGAACAAAGAGGAAATAAATAGCACGGTAAATTTTGTTCAGGAGCAGCTTCTTCCTCCGTTTTACAATGTTCAGCTGGGAATAGCAGATAAGATGGCAGCAAAGGCAGTTGCATTGGCCTATGATAAAGCACCTAATAAGATATTGGAGGAATATAAAAAAATCGGAGACATGGGAGAGGTTGCCGAAAAGGAGTGTACAATTAAACAAGGGGCGAACACATCAGTTAAAAAAATATATGACAGTTTATTTGAAATAGCAAAAATCTCTGGAGAAGGAAGCGTAGAGCAAAAGATAAGGGGGCTGTCCGATATCCTTAAGGAGTGTTCATCTCTAGGGGCCAGGTTTATAATGCGTTTTGTTATGGGCAAGCTTAGGTTGGGCGTTGGAGAGGCTACAATAATGGAGGCGCTTTCAAAGGCCAAAACAGGAAGCAGGGCGTTTAAGGCAGATATAGAGAGGGCATTCAACCTGTGTTCCGACTTGGGTTACGTTTCTGACGTGCTTTACTCACATGGCAAGGAAGGCATAGAACGGTTTAAGATCACCGCTATGAAACCGATAAGACCTGCCCTCGCAGAAAGAGTTGGATCAACTGAGGAAATAATCAAGAAGTTAGGAGAATGCGCCATAGATCAGAAACTTGATGGGTTCAGAGCACAGGTACATAAAAAAGGGAATGAAGTAAAGGTGTTCTCACGGAACCTCGAGGATATAACCCATTTCATGCCGGAGATAGTGAAAGAGATACAAAAAATGGACTTTGAAAGCATTATACTGGATGGGGAAGCGCTAACATACGATGAGAACACAGGTACGCTTTATCCTTTTCAGATAACCATACAACGAAAAAGAAAGCACAACATAGAGGAGGTTTCACAGGATTTACCGCTAAGGCTGTTTGTATTCGATATAATGCTTCTTGATGGTAAAAGTCTTATAAACGAGCCGTATGTGAGCCGGAGATCAGAAATAGATAGGGTTTTCTCCAATACAAAGACTATCACAAAAACCAACATGATAATAACAGATAAGGCAGATGAAATAGACAAGTTCTTCGACTCTGCGCTAGAATCCGGTCTGGAAGGCATAGTTGCAAAAAGGCTGGAATCTCCTTATTCTGCCGGCGCCAGGAATTTCAACTGGATAAAGATGAAAAGATCCTACAACTCGCAATTAACCGATACAATTGATTTAGTTATATTGGGTTATTTTAAAGGAAGAGGACACAGGGCTGATTTCGGCATCGGTGCCGTGCTCGCTGGTGTCTACGATACAAAAGAGGATAAATTCAAGAGTATAACTAAAGTTGGTTCCGGATTTTCCGAAGAGCAGTTCAAGGAACTTTATAAGATTCTTAATGATATTAAGGTTGATTCTAAACCCGCAAGGGTCGACACTATACTTCAACCGGATGTATGGGTCATCCCTAAATATGTAATAACTGTGAAGGCCGATGAGATAACGAGAAGCCCGACGCATACAGCTGGCATGAAAGAAGGTATAGGTTACGCATTGCGTTTTCCTCGGGCAGTTACATTTATAAGAACGGATAAAAAAGCCGAGGACTCTAACAGCGTTAAGGACATATTAGAGATGTATGAGCAACAAAAAAACACAAAAGTTAAAAGCTGACATGGTAATAATCTTTTATGCTATTGAATGAAGGTAAGGACTCGTTTCTTGAGGAGGAAGTGAGCTTTGAAAACGCCAAGTATGCAGTTATACCGGTGCCCTTAGACGTGACAACGTCATATCTTAAGGGTACAAAGTTCGGGCCAAGATCCATTATAGAGGCGTCCAGGTCGCTGGAAAATTACGATTCGGAAGTCGATTACGAACTTAAAAACAAGATATTCACCCTGAATGAACTTAATCTAAACGGGGACATAAGAAATGCAATGGAAATTATCAGGCTCAGTATCTCAGATATACTGTCTGCGGGTAAAATACCGATAATGCTAGGAGGAGAGCATACCGCGACATATGCAGCCTCGTTATCGTTCGACGATAATGTGGAGTTCGTGATATTTGATGCACATGCAGACTTTAAACATGATTTTCTGGGTTTAGAGATAAACCATGCCAGTAATTCAAGATTGGTTAATCTAAGAAACAAGGTTCATTTGATAGGGATAAGGAGTTTTAACTTGGAAGAAAAAGAAGATATCAAGAAAAAGAGCATATTAGCTATTCGAAGGGAAGACACGGAAAAGCCGGAAATCGGTGAAAAACTTCTAAATTCATTGAAGGGAAAGAAGGTTTACATAAGCGTTGACATGGATGTTTTTGATCCAGGTATAGCGCCGGGCGTCGGAACTCCTCAGCCAAACGGGATATCCTACAGAGATTTCTTGAATTTCGCCAGGAAGATAATTTCAGGTTCTGATTTGGTGGGCATGGACGTGATGGAAACAAGGCCGTTAGGCGACAACAACATAACGGAAATACTGGCCTCAAAGATAATAATCGATGTAATTTCTCTAAATGAATCAAAAACAGATAGATGATCGCACAGTATCCTATCGTTATATATGGGTGGCGCTTATTACCAATCCACCAACTGAAGCGAATATCAGCGTTACTATAAACGCTATGAGTATGTAGAGTATTAGAGATATCATAAGCATGGACGCCATAGTATCCCTCATAAGGATTCTGTCTCCAGGCTGAGAAATCGTCGAAACGGCGTATCCGATAATCAGGCTCAAGCTTATTAGATACATACCTATTATGACTTGGAATGTATAGAGTGGTATTGCACCACCGCTTAGATTAAACATGCTGAATGCAAAAGGCACAACAGAAGAGACGCCTCCGCTTGATGAAGTGCTTGCTGCGCTTTGTATTGAGTTTATGCTTCCTGACAAGGATGTAAGTACAGTTCCTATTAGTGTAGTTAGACCCACTACAATACCTGCCATGGCTGGACTTATCAATCCTACTTCAACTCTCATTCCAGAGGTGACTTCTTCGAGCATCGAGCGGACTTGTTCCTCTATCCTTCTTAAGTTGGCAAGATGTTTCGATACGTACAATGTTGCCACGGATGCATTCCTTACGCTTTTTGCTGCGGAGGATAGGAATATTTTTGTCGAAGCAAGTATCATGGGGGAAGGGAAAAATCTCGTCGAGCCACTGGTTGCATTGAAAAAGGCGTCTTTTAGTGACAGCCCCAGTTTTCGTATGTTGTTTACAGTTATCTCAAAGAAATCAGACACAGGTGTTCCTTTCATGTTCTCCCCTACTTTGACCAAAGTGGCTTCTGGAGGGTAACCTTGCGCAAGAAAAGAACTCATCTGTGACATAGCGGCCCCGAATGAGGACTCCACGGCATTCAGCTCTTCTTCAGTTTCCTTTAACTGTATCACCGAGAGTTTAAGATAAACAACCATTGCGAACCCTACAGCTGCAGTTACAAACATTGAGATGTATATTTGCGTGGGCCCGAACGTCAGGAGCATCGGGTAAAGAAGATAGACTGGGACTAAAAATAGAATGAATACCATAGCGGCCGGAACTAAAGCACTTAAGCTCACTTTCTTCTTTCCGATGTTTATGAAAAACCTACCAATTTTTGGAATATTAGGTATATTATCAAGGTTAGGTGCACCGAATCCGCTCGGTCTGGTAAGCAATTTGTTTCTTATAAGGAAATACACCATAAGCGGCAAGCCTACGTCATACATAAGTGCCAATAGGAGTCCGAAGTCCGGTACTGCTACAAAAGCCATAAGCATCGGTGCAAGTACCAATCCTAGCACTGGCAATACCATACCTATCATATATATGGTGTTAAGCGGTTCTTTCAGGGATGAAGCATATTTTGTCATTGCCTCAAATGTTCCGCCAAGTATCCTGTCGGATGCCTCGTCAAGCAGTCCGAGCCGAGCTTCTTCAGTCTCCTGGGATGTGGAACTTTCAATCAAGAACATCGCATCCGTGAATGCTGGGCTGGATTTTGACCATCTTTTCGAATAATCATCAAGCGCGTCCTTTATGTTTGGATATTTTCTTGCAGCGGTGTCCCATATGATTTTCTTAAGGTCCAAAGCAAGGTAGCTTGTAAGGTTATCGGAAGCGAATTGCACGGCACCTTCAAGATTCGGTGTTTGCCTCATAAATATTACCATATAGAGAATCATAGTTACCAAGTCACTTGACGCCTTGCTTAATCTTACTGTCATTTGCCGTTGTGGGAACATTTGTATCCCTACAAAGGAGATCACTCCGAGAAACATCAGGGCCACCCCTACCATTACCTGTCCAATTATAAGAGTCACTATCCCCACGAGCATCAACGCGACCAGTAAAAATATGCCGAAACCATACAACTGCCTTGCATCAAAGTCATAACCCAAAAGATACAGGATAGTGTTTATCTTTTTTTCCTGTTCCTTGTTTATGTTAAACTTAATGGCTCTACCTATTGTCTTTGCACCAAAGTTTATTATTTTTGACACAGTCGTCGGATTCTTTTCCTTGAATATCTTGTACTCTAGCGACCGCAATTCCTCTCGGATATTCTCATCCTTTTTGTAAAGCTCTGAGGATACTACACTGTCCTTAGCATAGTAGTTATCTATGAAGTCCTTATCGATTTTTGTTCCGGGCACAGAGCTCCCTATTTTTTGCTTTTTAGCCATAAATCAAACATGCTCTTTATATTGTTTCTTTCTGCTACGCCATATTCTTCTCTCAGTCTGCTCACTATATCATAATACTGGTCAATAGCAGATGAGGAGAATTCAGCTTCGAGCAACGATGGGTTCCTGATAGCACTTGCGCGGTCGGATATTGCTTTTAGTATATCGCCTCTGGCCCTTATATTTTCTAGCACTGCATCCCAGTTCCCTGCCCAATCTTCGACCCTAGACGCTATCTCCTTTACAATATAGCTGTTTCCTTCCAAGAGGTCATTCGAAGGGTTCAGTGTATCTTTATGTATGTCATATTTCACCAGATCTACAAATCCGTTTTCATATTGTGGATCGTCAGTCCAATCCTTCCTGACTTCCGTTATGTTAAGAACTCTTCTCTTTTCAGTCAATCTGTCCTCTGTTCTTATCTTATTAACTGACACTATCAGGTCGGTTGCCTTGAAGCTCGTCCTAGGAACGTTCAAGTCGTTTACAACCCTATCAAATACACCATACGGGTTTTCACCATGTATTGTACCCATTACTGCGTTTGACAATGCCCCTACACGCATTGCTTCATAAAGTGCCTTGGCTTCAGTACTTCTCACCTCTCCAACTATAAGGGAGCTGTCTCCAAGTCTTAACGTCGTCCTTATCCCTTCATCTGCGCTCATTTCCGCTCTTTCTCCCGTTATCGCGCTTTGAACCTTCAGGGACAGCATATCATATCCTAATTTTGTAAAGGAATCTGTAGGTATTTCTAGAGTGTCTTCGACAGTGATCACACGGTATCTTTTCATTAGCAGCAACATGAGTGCCGTAAGCATGGATGTTTTCCCTGCTCCACGCGTCCCGCTTATCAATATTGTCCTTGCTCCTTCTACACAAAACCAAAGCAGCCCCGCAGAAAACGGAGACAACATATTGTTATTTATAAACAAAGGGATAGTCCATGGTTTTTCCCTATGTCTCCTGAATGCTATGCTTAATCCCTCTGGTGACAATGGCCTCTGGGCAATGGCGACCCTAGATCTAAATGCGTCAGTTATAAGTTCTGTATCCAATACTGGGTGTCCTTCGTCAAGGGCCCGTCCGGACATAAGCCTGAATCTTGAGGCCCATGCGTCAACTTCCTTTGCGTTTGGTATTATATTGGATGCGCATTCTCCGTATTTTGAATGTTTTACGAATATCGGTGATTTACTTATTGGTGAGTTTATGTACACATCCTCAACCATATTATCTGAAAGCACTATTTCAGTCATTCCGAATCCAACTGTCAGTCTTACAAGTATTCTTGCGAGTCTGTCCATATCCTTGAAGCTCATGTTATACTTGTTTTTTGTGCTTATCTCCTCAGTCATGTCTCTGCTTATCTTGAAGAACACGTCCCTCATCCTCAATGGATCGGTAAATTCATTTTCCTGCGGCCTGTAGTCTATAAGGCTATTTCTGACTTGATCTAGCACATCATATTCTTCTACGTTCAGTAACAATTCCGGTGGCGACAAGTGATACAGGTATTGTGACATTCCTGGTATTCTATATATTGTTACTTCTGTTTCGTCTGCATCGTTTATCTTGTAATTCTCTATCTCTACTGCAGACAGCGGAGGTTCGGCCATTATTCTAGTGTAGGTGAAATTAGGTCGTATAAGTGGTTTGAATATTGAGCGATATGGCTGCCTGTCTCCTATTTTGTATCCGAGTATAAGGTTCAGGTTTTTATTTACTATTTTTATGTCAGCTATCTCAGAGATCAACTGCTGGAATTTTTCCACAATAACGGTTAATTGTTCAGAATCTACGTTTTCTTTTTTTACTTTCAGTTCTCTCAGAAATCTTAGACCAGACACATACGCTCCAAGAGGGTCTCTTTTAAGACGATTAAAAAGGACGTAATTAAACTTAGATACTGCATCTGGAAAGTTCTTCTGCGAATCACTGTCAAAGGGCTTAGCCACATCCGATTCAAGTATTATTTTGTATTTGTTTGCAAGATCATCCAACAAGTCAACCTGGTCTTTAGTGTATATGTAATTTCTATCGCTTACTATCACCAAAGACGTGATATTTCCCGATTCGAGTATCGCATTTATTATCTTTTCAAAGACATCCTCGTTATCTTCCGGGTTGGGATAAAGAACATCCAATGGCACCTTAAAAGTAAGGGTTATCTCCCCCTCTTCTCTCGATATAGAATAGTTCCTATTCTTTAGTTCCATTACTACTATTGTATTCTCTGGCTTTTATTTATGTTTTTTATGCCTTACGCTTTCGTATAATACAAGGATTAAAAGAATCACCATTACGATTCCTACAATTATGTAAAGTTCATAAAGGCCGGCAGTTATAGAAAATGTATTAGACAGAGAGCTTAGGTCCTGGAAGGAAAATTTAGAGTTGTATGCATCTATGGTGGCATTGTACGGCTTTTCAGGTAAATTCAAGAACGTTACGCCTCCTAGCAAGTTCGTGGAATTTTTGAACGAAATATTATTCATGTTCAGTGTGACTTTTGCACCGGCTACTGGTAATCCAAGTATAGTTACCACTTTTATGGTCACGTCTGAAACTGGCAACGTTACATTTATCTGGTTGTTCACTCCAGTATAAAATGTGTCACTTTCATTGAGGGTAATGTTATCATAATGTACACTATATAGTGTGATTTTCATGTTTTGAGGAGCCCATATACTATTTCCAGTGAATACCTCTGATATGTTATCAAAATTTACACTGAAATACATTGGTTTTATGTTTGAACTTTGTTTGGATAGAAACCTTATAGTATAATTCTCCTCCTTTGTGAACCCGATAGAAATATCTTTTGCAAATGCCTTAGTCGTATTTTCTGTTGTATATCTGCTATTATTTATTATCTTAGGTATCGCATTGATGTAAAAAGTCGAGTTAGAAAGAGAATATACATACCCATCATTGGATATAACTTCCGAGAATTTGCCGATGGAATTAGATAAAGGGATATTAGCATAGTAGGAAACTTTTGTTGTCATTCCATCGGTCGAATTTATAAAATGAAATGTTGTCTTTGACTCGTTGAACCAGAAATAGCTTACGTTGAGAGGATACAGCACCTCTATAGAATAATTTGATTTCTGTATAAGGGTTCCATTGTCTATATTAAATCCTCTCAGGACTTCCTGATAGTATGAATAATTTTCCCTTTTTAGGGCGGATATTTTCAGAATGCTGCCGTTTTCGACGTAATAGCTTTTGTTTGCGATTCCATTGTAATCCTGCTCTTTTATCCTGAGATACTTTAGGAAGTTTATACTCACAGTACCGCTTTGGTTCACGAAAAAATAAACGTTGCTGTTATTACCAGTTACTAATCCCGAGAACGAATTAAACAGTTCTTTCTGGCCAGAGTTACTGCTATTGCTGGAATATGCTTCGAGAGTGACTCTTTCTCCAAAAGATAACTTTAAGCTGACAGAATTCGAATAGTTTTTGCCATTTATGCTAAATGTCCCAGCTGCAGGATCGCTGAACTTTATATAATAACTGGCATTGGAAATTGCCTGCACAAGCTGGAAAGCTTTTGGGGACCCTAAACCCGTTACTTCATTGTAATTGCCATTTGCACAGTAGAGTCCGTTGCATCCGCTTGTTATATTGTTAAAAACCAAATCTCCCATACTGTTGTAGATTCTGTAAAAATTACTGTCTATATATCCAATATCTCCATTCGCTTTTTGATTAACTAGAGCATCCAATGCGGCCATGGATGGAGCGGCAACGCTAGTTCCATAAAAACCGCCCCATTTAGAGTTTACATATATACATATTGGGGTTCCAGCATTGAATGCAACATCCGGTACCATCCTATAAGAACCTGTGTTTGGCTGAAAAGAAGGTCTTTGGAAAAATTGGCTTTGGCCCCCTCCACTTCCGTTCCAACCCGTTTCCGATTCATACTGCCCACTGGAGTATACAGAAAGAGTGGTTCCTCCGACTGCGATGACATTCGGACTGGACGCCGGAAAATTTACGTTTGGAGTGCTATATGAATTGTACGCCCCGTTATCACCGCTCGCCACAAATATGTTTATACCTTTTGACTGGCCGTTGGATAATATTTGGTTAAAGTAATCTATGCTCTGTTGACTGTACCCCAATTCTGATGATCCCCAGCTTAATGAGATTATGTCCGTTTTTACATTTTTTATAGCATAGCTTACGGTATTAAATAGAAATGAGTCATTCGGGGCCACTATAACATATATGTTGGCACCAGGCGCAAGCGAATGGGCAACTTCTACATCAAGAGCAGTTTCATCCGTCCAATTAAGATAAGATGAAGCAGGTTTACCAAAAGGGTATTTTATGAAGATATTTGAATTATTTGTCAATGCCGGCAGATTATAATACGAATCATATGCGTTTATGTCCTGCAGCAAATTCGGATCTCCATACGCTACTACGATAGTGATGTTCTGCCCGCTACCTTCTACTCCTCCATTGTATAGTGGATTAAAGTTATATGCGGTTTGTATATTCTGCGGTGTAAGAAAACTGCAGGTTTGCGATTGCATAGGTATCTGGTTAAAGTTAAGTTTTATGTTTTGTGCATGTGATGTAGATACTGCAATTAATACTGCTATAAGTGCCAATGCTAAAACGGTTTTATACATACGGTATGGAGCCAGTGTATAAATTTAAAATTATTGTAATTTTTGTGATAGAAAAAGTTAAATACTAAGCGTTTTATTCAAACTAAATGAAATTACCTAGTCAAGTAAAAAGATACTGTAAATTTTGTAAAGAGCATACTCTTCAGAAAGTCGTACAGGTCAAGGGCGGACAGAGAGGTACTTTGACCGCAGGTAGCCGAAGGAAAGGTTGGAACCTAGAGCACGGTTACGGTTCAACCCCATATCCAATGTTTGAGCACGCTAAGAGGCTTGGTATCAAGCAGTCAAAGAGGATAGACTTAAGATATAAATGCACAAAGTGCGGTAAGATGACTACACAAAAAAGGGGCAAAAAAGCCAAAAAGGTGGAAATTAAATAATGGAAGATATAATTTTTAGACCGTCAGAAGGTAAATTCTCAAAGGTAAGATGCACAAAGTGTAAGAATGAACAGGTCATATTTACAAGGGCATCAACAGAGGTCAAGTGCTTAGTCTGTGATCAGGTTCTAGCAAAGCCAACCGGCGGAAAGGTTGAGATGCTGGCAGAAGTAATAGAAAACTATTCGTAAACCTTGTAATCACTTAATTCTTCCAGTATTAGCCTATAATCTTTATATTTGTAAGTTTTCTTAGAAAATCATGGATGTACAGAGTGCTATAGAGAACAGGAAGACAGTGTTTCGCTTTTCCGAAAAAGATGTGAGTGAGGAGACGGTTGTAAACCTGATAGGTTCAGCAGTCAAGGCCCCCGCAGCCGGAGGCATACGAGAATATGAGTTCATAGCGGTTACGGATAAAGATACAAAAGCGCAACTGAGTAAACTGTCTTCGACCCCTAATATAGATTCTGCGCCGTTTATGATAGTTTTAGTATGCGATAAATCAAAGATAGATGCAGTTTTCGACGAGGAAGAAAGTGGAGTTTTCTGCGTTGAAAACGCCGCCTTAGCGATAGAAAATATACTTCTGACGGCTACGAGTTATGGTCTCGGGAGTGCATGGGTTGCGACACTTCAACAGGAATCAATTAAAAAGCTACTGAATATACCTGGAAAGTACGCTGTAAGAGGAGTAATAGCGATTGGATACCCTGAGAAGGAAGAGGCCATTGGAAAAATAAGCTCTCCGCTTGACATGAGTAAGATAGTTCACATAGAAAAGTTTAATAACAATGCCGAGTGATTCTAAGAATATGTTAAACAAGAAAGCGCAGACTAGGATGCCTTCGTCTTTTGGTGGACTTGTGCAGTATTATTCTGATTATAAAAGTAAGATAACCATAAAACCAAGAACGATTATAATATTTGGAATAGTTTTGGTAATTGTAGTAGTAGGGTTAAAGATAGCTTTTGTGAGTTAAAAAAACAAAAGCAGTTTTTGAGTCCGAGTATTCAAAAACTGCCTTCTAATTAAAAAACTCATAATCCAACTAAATATTAGTGATATTAAAATATTTGTTGGAAACTATTGGAAACTATTCCCATCCCATCTTAGAAGAAAATCATCCAGACCAACGCCGTCTTCTTCAGATACTATTTTTTGTGGTGGTAGTATAACGGTTTTTCCGCGGTCAAAATGCACTACTAAGCGGAAAGGGAAACCTTCATATTGGTCATCCATATAACCATAATAATAGAATTTTTTCCTGTTTGTAGATTTTATCTGTATAAAGATGCATCTTCCATCCTTAAATGCTATTATGTCATACTCTCCGAGGCTTCCTCCGGCCCTTATGACTTTCCACCCGTTTTTTACAAAATTTATCTTTACGTTTCTCTCGGCCCTATATCCTTTCATTTTGTTTAGCATGCTAGAACCTTTTTATTTTATTTATTCTTCCTTCTTGTTTTATTTTTATGAAGTGATATCTCGATAATTTTGCTATGATCTTGCTCACTTTTATCTTTGAAAAACCAGTTTTTTGTATTATGTCCGACTGATATGTGAATCCTTTTTTGCTTATTACAGATAATACTGTCTTTTCATCCGTGTTTAGTAAATCATAGAGGAAACCGGCCTTTTTACTCTTTTTCTTATGGTTTATCGGTTTTGATCTTTTTCTTTTATATACGTAATAATATGAGACAGCTAGAATTATCGCTGCTAGTATAAGGATAGGAATTACAATGTCGTTGTAATTGGGAGAGGTGGTCTTATTATACTTCAGTTTTATATCGTAACCTACCGTAAATGGCAGGTTTATATAATAACCAGCTACATTGGGATAACTTTGATTTATAAGTTTCCATTCGACTACCAATCTGTTGTTTGCAGGTATAATTGCCAATATCGATGGTTCATTGTAGTCATTGTTAGGGATGTAAGCTCCCTCCGGTAGTATCATATTAATATTTAGTGATTCAGTGAAACTCGAGGGTATAAAGTAAATTGTAGAATTGAAAGAATCATTAAGGTTGCTGTAATTTTGATAATAGGAGTAAGATATCTGTATAGTTTCTCCATTTTTTACTCCACTCAATTGCAGTATTTCACATCCAGTCGACACGGAAAATGTATGGCATGCGTTCTCTGGATAGAGGATAGATGATAAATTCAGCGACTTGAGATTCGTTACAGTTACATTTTTTATCCCAGATGGTAAGTTTACGTTGAATTGGGAGGAAGTTATATTGTAGAGGCTTATATTGTAATACACGGATGAATAGGAATAAAAGGGAGAAGTCTGTGTCATATTACTGGTTATGTTTACACGCGAGTAGGATGCCGCGTTTACGTTTCCCACTACTACCAGTATAACTAGTAGCGGCAAAAGCGTTATGCACGTTTTAAACTTATTTATCCTCATAAATATTGTATAAATCAATATATTATTAATAAACTAACTTTTAAATATTAAAAAATAGTAAAGGATGGGTATGAGAACTGCAAAATATGGTGTAGGGGTAAGGAAAAGGGTCGACGCTGTGAAAGCGCTCAGAGCCAAAAAATATGAATGTCCCAGATGTAAAAAGACCGCTATAAAAAGACAGGCTGCAGGAATATGGAAATGCAACCACTGCGGTTTGGTTATTGCGGATAACGCTTACAGTCTGAGTTCTAAAGAGGTAAGTTATGTCAAAATATAAGTGCTTTAATTGCGGGGCAACAGTAGACTCTTCCGAAATAGGTGACATAGTAAGGTGTCCATATTGTGGCGGCAGAGTCTTGGTTAAGAAAAAGCCAGAAGGCAGTCATCATGTCAAGGCTAGGTAGCCCATTTGAATTAACCATCAAAATAAGAGGAGACGAAGGATTTTTGAAAAATATTTCAAGTTTTTTGTCCAATAGCTCAAGTCAAAGAGTGAAAATCAACGTAAGGCATTCAAATAGTTTGTTAAGCATAGCTATTAAAGCGGCTGATTTTAATATACTATTGGCTGTAAATAATAGCATAATGCAGTCTTTAAAAATGATTGAGGAGGTAAATCTGTATGGATGAGAATGAATTTGAAGAAACGAGACAGCGCTTGCAGATTGAGACTACTCAAAAGCAGACTTTTCAGATACAGTACAATGAACTAAAAAGGACTGTTGAAGAAGTAGAAAAATCAGGAAACGAATCCGAGCTTTTCCAGCTTTCAGGCCAGATACTTATACGTAAAAATAAAGAAGAGATCCTAAAAGATTTAAAAGAAAAGATGGAAATAGTTGATTTTAGGATAAAGTCCTCAAGTAAATCTATAGATGAGCTTACTAAAAAGGTTCAAAGCATGCAGGGCAAGTAAAACGGCAGAATTCTTATTCAGGTAAAATTTTTATTTGTATATATACATAGAATATCATGTTTGATTTCGTTACTTTGGGTTCTGCAACAAAAGATATGTTTTTGTTTCTGAATAAGGTAACGCTAAAACCAGGTGTAAACAGGCATTTTCTAGAGATACCTGTTGATAAAAAAATAGACGTCAGCAAGGTGTTGGCATTCAGTGGTGGAAGCGCTACAAATTCAGCGGCAACTTTCTCTTCGTTTGGTAAAAAATGTGCAGTTATATCTAAAATAGGCAACGATGAGTACGGTAATTTTATACTATCTGACCTGAATAAACTAAAGATTAACACTGATTTTATAAAAGTTGCAGATGGAGAAACCCCTTTCTCTGATATCATAGTCTCATCCGAAGGCAGTATGGTCTTGTTAATCCATCGTGGGATAGAAAGCACCCTTTCAACCGAGGATGTTAACCTTAATTTTAAATCAAAATGGCTTTTCATAGGGCCTCTACCTCAGAAAAACACAGAATTTCTTTATGATATATTGCAGTTTGCAGACAAGTCCGGTATGAAGGTAGTGCTTAATCCAGGCTCAACAGAACTGAATTTGAAGCTGAAAAAAATGGAACCTCTTCTGAAATACGTCGACATAATAAGTATGAACGATGATGAAGCAAGAAAGTTCGTAGGATATTCTAATGATGTCAACAACCTGTCAAAGCTTTCAAAATCAGTTAGGGAAACAGCCATAATAACAAAAGGAGATAAAGGTGCCTTAGTGCAATCCAATGGGACTCTTTACATTGCAAACACATTCAAGACCAAACAAGTAAATTTTGTCGGAGCCGGCGACGCTTTCTTATCAGGATTCGTAAATGCCATAGACGATAGTAAAGGTATAGAAGATGCAATCACTCTAGGGAGCTTTAATGCAAGCAATGTCATACAGAAATTTGGCGCAAAAAGCGGTATAAAAGGAAAGTACCCTCCAGAAAATATGAAACTTAGAATAGTCAAAAACAAGTTAAATATATAATAAACAAATTGCTATAGAGATAATGGAAAAGTTGCCTTTGAGTGGGGTTTTCTTGGCATACGATCACGGTCTAGAGCACGGGCCTACAGATTTCAACGAGGTTAACGTTTCTCCAAAATACATAATTGACTTGGCAAACAAAGCAGAGGTCGACGCTATAATACTGCTGAAAGGAAGTGCAATTCATTATTATAATAAAAAAAATGTTAACATGCCTCTTATACTAAAGTTAAACGGGAAAACACGACTTTATGAGGGCGAACCATTCTCCACCCAAAATACAAGCGTCGAGGAAGCAGTAAAATTGGGCGCATCTGCAGTCGGCTACACGGTTTATTGGGGAAGTAAATACGAGAAGTATATGCTGAGGGAATTTGGCAAAATTGAAGAAAAAGCACATTCTTTGGGACTGCCAGTTATCATGTGGTCATACCCCAGGGGTAAAAACATACAAGATGACGAATCTTTAGAGATAGTGTCATACGCTGCTAGGGCTGCATTCGAGATGGGGGCCGATATAGTAAAACTGAAATACCCCGATGACGATTCTAAACTCGACTGGGTGGTTAAATCTGCAGATAAAACAAAAGTTTTCTTGGCAGGAGGCAAAAAGCTAGATTCAGAGAACATAGAACAGCACGTTAAAAAAGCTATAGACGCTGGGTTCAGTGGAATGGCTATAGGCAGGAACATCTGGCAGAGCGACAACCCTGTCGAAAGGATAAGAGAGATAAAAAGTATAATTAAAGGCTGATGGAAAGCGGTAAACTATGTATAGACATAGGTGGCACGAAGACGATATTCGCCTTAATCGATAAAAAAGGAATTGTAAAAAGCAAAAGGATAGATACTGCAATTACAAAGCAGGCTTTCCTGGAAGACATGAAGCGAAATATAGAAGAGTATCTTCCCTTATCTAATGGAATTATAAACATATCAATCGCTGGGAGAGTAAATCATAAAGGTAAGGTAATTTTCTGCCCTAACCTACCAATAAAAGGAGTCAACTTTCTCGATTTTTTAAGAAAGTTTTCTAATAACGTAAATATAGAAAATGATGGAAATTGTTTTGGTCTGTATCAGCTCTACAAAGGATATTTACGCGGTGCGAATAGCGGATTGATAGTCGTATGGGGAACGGGAATAGGTAATTCTATAATATATAAAAATAGAATTTATGAAGGCGGTGGTTTTGCCACTGAATCTGGTCACATAATCGTGGATTATAAAACAGGTAAAAGCGCAGAGGATATGATTGGCGGCAAGTCAATAATAAAGCGCTACAAAATGAATGGACTTGAAATGCATAATCTAGCTGAAAAGGGAAACAAAAAGGCAATAGCTTCATTTAATAGCATAGGAAAGATGTTCGGGTATTATTTATCTTCTATGTGTTTTGTTATAGATCCTGAAACGATTGTAATAGGCGGAAGTTTTGTAAATTCATGGAAATTCATGGAAAGAAGTGTGTACGAAATTTTAAGAAGTAACCCACTGAGAAAGAACATAAAGGTAAAGATCGTAAAAGGGAAGTTTTATGTAATAAGAGGGTGTTATTTTATTGATGAGCACAAAAGTTTTAATAATAAATTATAAAGCCTATAAGGAAGCGTTTTCAAAAGGTCTGGATATTGCAACTTACGCGAAGCAGGTTTCTACTGAAACAAATGTGGAGGTAATAGTCGCTCCTCCATTTACAATGCTCAGTGAAACAAACAAAATCGCAAAAACAATAGCGCAAGGCGTCGATGAAGTGGATCCTGGGGCGTTCACAGCGCACATAACATGGTTTGAACTTAAAGCGGTCGGAGTTTCAGGAACCTTATTGAATCATTCTGAGGAAAGGTATGCCTATTCAAGAGGGGGTCCTTTGGATTATGACAAGATAAAGGAAGCCGTAGATAAATGCAAAGCCGCCGGCCTTGAAACATATGTCTGTGTCCAAAATACACAGGAGGCGGAAGAAATAGCAAAAATCAATCCAACTGGGATAGCATATGAGCCTCCCGAACTTATCGGCGGAGATATTTCGGTGGCCAATTCAAAACCTGACATTGTGAAAGAATTCTGTGAAGTCGTCAAAAAGAGTTCAAGTTGTCTTGCATTGATAGGAGCTGGAATAAAAGGGAAAGAAGATGCAATAAAAAGCGTAGAGCTTGGAAGTGACGGCCTGTTGGTAGCCTCTGGGATACTCAAAGAGGAAAATTATAAGGCAGTTATAGATGAACTTGTAAGCGGGTTAAGTCAGTGAATTTATATTCAAGATGTCATTTTTGATAGCACTGGTATTGCACGCTGCATTGCTGTAGCCAATATAACTGCATAGCATAGTTCTCATGAAATTTACACTGTTATTGAATGCAATTCCATATGTTTTATTGTCCGCTATTAACTGTTTTATCTCTTGTATATTTTTATCATTGAACAGCCTTGGATTTAGCATGGAGGATACCTCAACATATCTGCCTCCAATATCTAAAAAAGGCATAAAGTTACCTATATTGTTAAAAAATGGGTAAGCAGAGTTTTGGTCGAACTCAAACAACTGCTTTTCAAGTGTGTTAATGTATGGACTCGAGCTAAGATTCTGTAAACTTGACGATTCGATGTTAAAATACTTGCTGTTATAATTGTTTCCGTTTATCGTATAAAATTGAATATTACCGAGCGTTTTTCCAGCAGAAAACGAAACCGATGGTGAAGTCATTACACTAAGGTTACTGAAATTTCCAAAAGGTAGCAAAGCATTGTAAAGTATGAAGCTCTGGACTGCGCTGAAGCTAGAATTGCTGTATACAAAACTTATCTCAGTTTTATTTTTATACACATAATTTGTGTCGTTAACTAGATACAGTACTTCAGATGGGTTGATTACGGAACTATTTAAATTTTGATAGACATATGACTGATTGAATATATCAAATGAAGTTATAGTTCTATTTTGTATTAAGTCGAAATAAGTAATGCCTTTTGCTAACCCCGCTAGGAAAGGAGTATTAAGAACAAAATTATTTCCTTCAACATTGAACCCATTAAGGTATATAAGACCATTTAGGGCTTTCGATGAAATAGTAGTTTCATTCAGTATAAGTGTCGGCAACGCAGTTACAGAAAAGTTCGACACCAGTGACAACCCTTTCGATGTATTGAAAGATATATTTTTTGAGTTAAATGGTATATTTTCAGATTTAAACAGCGAATTGATTATTCCAAGTGCTCCGTTACTGCAACTGCTGCAATCGTTATACAATATTTCTGTAACATCCGTGTTCTGTTTTAAACTATTCGAATGGTTAAAAAATAAAAAATATATCATTACAATAACTATAACAGCTCCTAAAGCCAAAATCAGATTTTTTTTATCCACTGTAACATTAAATTATTTCTTCTATTAATAATTACCAACTTATTTGAAAATATCTTGTAGGTTTTTTAAATGCGTTTCTTCTACAGTCGAAAGCTTTATCGGTGTTATCGTTATGTTTCCTGCAAATAAATTGTAAAGGTCTGCGGTTTTATCGAGATTTTTTTTCAGTGTGCCGTACAACCAATAATAATCTCTGCCATTTGGATCTTTCTTTTTTATTACGATGTTGTCAAATACGCTTTTATCAGTTTTAACTATCTTTACCTCAGTCTTTACCGTTGTTTTGAATGGCAGATTTACGTTTACCATATCGACGTTTTTTGGAAAGCCGCGTGTCTTTATTTTTTTAAGTATATTAATTATGCTACCATAGGAGGTTTTCATATTTTGGTCTATCTTAGTCTGGTTCATACCTGGAGACAGGTTCTTTGAAAAAGCAATACTTGGTATCTCAGATATCGCCGAAAACATTGCAGCGGATATCGTTCCGGATGAATAAACCGTTTCCAGACCTGCATTCATCCCTTCATTTATTCCTGATAAAATCATAGAAACTTTGCCTTCGAAGAGGTGGTAGATTGACATGAAAACACAGTCTGCTGGAGTACCTGAAACAGTATAGCATGGCATTCCGTTATATCTTATCTTTTCTACTCTTAGTGGTTTATGAAACGTAAAACTCATCCCACTTGAACTTTGAAGTCTATCTGGTGAAACGACTACAACCTGCGACCCAAAAACAGCTTTCGCGGCCAGGTACAACGTATTTAGTCCGCCGGTTTTATATCCGTCATCGTTAGTTACGACTATTACCATTATATATTTCTAGCCAACCCTTGTATTTATCTTATTATAGTCTATCCAAACAGACTGCTAAGACCCGCTGCTGCTTCTTCTGCACTCTTTCCCTCTTCTTTATGGGATTCTTCTTTTTTGTTTTCTTTACTTTCATGTGCAGCCGGCGCTTGAGCCTGAGCAATTTGTGCATTCTGCGCGTCCTCTATTATTTTGTTTATATCAACACCTTTTAGGGCAGAAACAACTACTTTTATTTGAGCATCATCTGGTTGTGCACCAGTTGCAGATATAACACTCTTTAGAGTGTCCTCTGTTACTTCTTTACCTAAACTGTTTAGCAACATTGCAGCGTATACGTACTCCATACTTTATTTTCCTCCAACTATTTTATTTAATGCATCGGCGTTATAAACTGCCTTTGCTAATATGTCCCTTGCATTTGAACTTGAGACTATATTTCTATTTACAGATAGAAATCTTACTCCTATATAAATCTTTTTAATCAGCTCTTTTATGGAATATTTGTTTATAATACCACCTTTTAGCGATATTTGGAGTGCTGCAGTAAAAGCTTTACCGACGCCTTCGATATAGGTTTCTTTCTTTGTGTATAATAATTGCTTACCGAACATGTTTTTTCCATCGTATGCATAGGCTACGGACAGTACTAACTCTTTCGGTCTTATATCCATACTTGACAATATCGAGGCTATCTTTTCGCTTATTTTCTCGCCTTTTTTCGCAATAGTAGTGTCTGATATTATGCTAATCTTTCCCGCTTCATTCTTTGTTTTAACTCCTATTGATGAAAACTGCGAAAGCATCGGTCCCGGTGGGAAAGGTGTAGGTCCTGCGGGTAAGGTAATATCATTATCTAAGGTTTCACCAGTCTTCAGTTTTGCAAAAGTACTATTTTTCATTGCTTCGCTGGCAATATCAAACGGATCTTCATTTGATAGCATAAGAACAGGCATTTTTACCCCCTCTATTTTGTCCTTTAATGGCAAATTTATTTTATTGAGCGCATTGAAAATTACTACTTTATTTGCATACACAAACTCAGCTTTTCCCCTAAAGATTCTTTTCAATCTTTCGAAACTTTCTGAAGGGTATCCAAGCATTTCTACAAGTCCTATTGTTTTATATTTTTTTATCCTTTGCTGTAACTCTGCTGACTGTTTCTCTTTCTGTAAAGACCCTCTTGATTTTTTCATATAGCTATTTTCTTCCCCATCGTTGGTTTAAGATACATATGTTTAATGCCGGCATCTCCGTTTAAAATATTCGCTTTCATGAATGAGTAAACAGTCATTACATTTTCCACTATTTTATCAGATGGATCATTTTCATTACCAACCTTTACATTTACTGCATTTGTTTTTTTGGTGTTTATTTTAATTAGATTGTTTACCTTTTGGGCCTGCGCTTTAAGATCCGATGCGGGGGTTATTATGGTGTTTGTCTTTGGGTTTGGCATTTTGTTAGCTGCGGTAAGTTGTTTACCGAATTTTGCGGCCATCTGTGCCATTATGGAGGCCTCTGCGAAAAAGTAATCATGCGTTTTTATAAGTTTTCTTATGCTTTTTTTGTCAAATGTCTGGAAATCATCCTTTAAGATAGCTTTTGAAAAAGCATCAGTTGCCTTTACAACCAAGTCTTTATCTACAAAGGCGCATGTTTTTATATCCTTAACATGATTTGGCAGTGCAAGTACGCCATCTACAGGCACATCTGATTTTGTTTTTCTAGGTCTTAATACCATTATAAAGTCTACGGACTGTGTGAATTTTCTCTTATTTTCACTTACCTCTTTGACCACTTCCTCTAAGGCTTTCTTAATGCTTTCTTTATCCATATTGATTCGAATATAAAGAAACCTAATGTTTTTAAAGCTTTTTAACTTTTCTATAGTATTGCTTTGTAGAAAATTTGTTATAACAATGTGAGCAAATTACTACAATATCGATTTAAGTAGTAAAATAATTGCTGATTGAGCTACTTATGTTAAAACTGATGGCTCATGGATGGACATATTTTCTTTATCTCCAGAATCATTAATGTCTGAAAAAATCGCAGCTTACCAATCAAGAAGATCAGTAAAAGATATATATGATATTTTTATACTTGCGCATACAGTAAAATTGACCGAAACACGTCAGATTATGGATAGATTTTTATCCGAAATTAAAAAACCGGTAGATGAAAATACATTAGCACAACTAATTTACGACGGACCAATACCAAATGTAAAGGAAATTATAGATTATATCAGAAAACGATATAAAATACGTTGACATTTTTCTTGACCATTTTGATGGAACTCCTGTGTTCTCCGCTGGTGATGCTAGAAGATTTTTGCTATATAATAAATCGGGAAAAACGTATCCTAAAAGGTTCATACAAAATATGGTTGTAAAGAAGAAAATTTTTAGAGTTTCTAAAGGGGTTTATACTACACATGATAATTCGGAAGTAGTAGGATTTGCATTTTCCCCTTTTTATTATGGTCTGACGTATGCGTTATCATATTATAATATATGGGAGGAAAGAGCAAACTCAGTTATAATGACAACACGAGTAGTTAGAAGTGGGCAGAGAAAGTCCTTGGGCACTAATATCTCAGTATTTAGATTACCCCATTACTTATTTTTTGGGTATACTTCGGTTAGAGGAAATTTATTTTATTATCCAATTTCTGATTTGGAGAAAGTATTGATAGACATCGTTTATTTTAATATAAATTTAAGAGAGGAAATTATCGAAAGACTGGTTTCTAAATTAAACAAACAAAAATTTTATAATTACTTAGACAAATGCCCAGAAAAGTTAAGGAGAAAAGTCATTTTATTTGTGCGTGGAAAATAAGTATGTGTGTAGCATATTGAAGGGTTATCAATCTGCTGTTGAAGTGTTTATTCGTGCTAAAAAAGAGTACAAAGAACAGATAATAATACTTAAATTCTATGTTAGGTATTATTTTATTCATGCGAGTCAATCAGCATGGTGACAATAAATCTATAATGTTTCCTATAACCAAGTCAGGTCAATCAGCGCTAGAGTACATGATGACCTACGGCTGGGCTATCCTGATCATAGTCATCGTAGCAGTAATCCTCTACAGTATGGGTATCTTCAGCCCATCCTCGTCCATAACAACATCCTCCTCAGGCTTCTCCCCGTTCATAGTGTCATCAGCAGTATGCAGCCAGGCAGG
>JAJZNK010000017.1 GCA_021811735.1 Nanobdellota archaeon
TGAATGTCTATACTGCTTATTCGTGAAAACCGTCTTTATAGGATGCAAGTCAAGCTTTTTCTTCTTCTTGATATCAGACCAGAGGTAAGATTCAGGCATCTTTAGCCTTATTATCAATCCAACTATGACAGGGACTATTCCTATAAAAAAGAACACCCTCCATCCTGCGCCATAGGCAGCACTTATAAATGCGCTCCCGTAAACGCTTCTCAGGGTCAAGAATACTCCTGCAGCCATAGCATATCCTATAGGATAGCCACCCTGCAGCAATGATCCAATCCTTCCTCTATATTTAGTATTCACACTCTCTGTGACTATGGATGAACTGTTACCGTATTCTCCACCGGCGAAGATTCCGGTTATCATTCTGAATAATGCAAGGAAAACAGGTGCAACGATGCCTACTTGGGCATAAGTAGGAAGAAGACCTGTAGCGAATATTATGACTCCCAATCCTGACAGCGTGACGACCATTGCGATTTTCCTGCCTCTCTTATCGGCAAATCTCCCGAAAAGAAGGCCGCCAACCGGCCTGAAGACCAGACTAATAAAGTAAATAGCGAAAGCACCTATGATTGCAAGAATTAAGTTACCAGCAGGAAAAAATAGTACTGCAATTACAGGGACCAATAGAAACATCGCACTTAAATCGTATGCATCAAGAACCCATCCTGCCAATCCTCCGGCGAAGATGCCTCTTAATTTCTTACCATTAAGGCCCAATTGCATTTTATAGATTAAAAACTGATAGTATTTAAATGTAATGGTAGGCGTCCTAACCGCTCAATACTGGCATTTTGGAGGTTCATAAGCCGGTAAAGTAAATCAAAATCGCCAGTATCCCTGTAGATATTATGACCAGAGACTGGAATAGCCTTAGATTTCCGGATTTTATCACGCCAGAGACTCTCGCTCCTATGAATGCTCCCAGCGATGCGCCTATAATAAGAAATGGTATATAGATAAGAGTATTTCCAGAAAAACTGACTGGGCCGAGATGTAGGAGACCACCGAAAAGAGACGTTATTACCATCGCCAGTATGATCGTAGAAAACACCGTTTTCGGATGCATTTTACGTATAGCTGTCATGTAGGTCCCGGTTATGCCTCCTATCCCCATACCAGTAAATCCGGAGATTATGCCTGCCGCAACTCCCATCGACCATATATCATATCCGAACCTTTTTTGCGGGACCGCGTGGATTTTAGCCTTCCTTTGTGCGACTGCGAAAAAAAGCGAAAACGAACCTATTACCAAAGGTATAAACCCGAACACTCCTTTAAAAATTTCCGTCGGCACTGCAAAACTAAGGAGGGAGCCGAGAAAAACACCGGACAAACCCGTTAAGAGAAGGATTCTAAAAAGGCGGAAATTCACGAATCCGCTCCTGATATTTGAATATGATCCGATTATCGAGCTAGTAGCGATGGTTATAAGGCTGAGGCCGCTTCCTGAGACTGAATTCAATCCCATAGCATAAAGAAAGAAGAGCACGAGCAGTGCACCGCCCCCTATACCTGCCATGTTGCTTATGAACGCAACCAACGCCGCGACAACAGGAACGAGCAGCAGTAACGATATCATTACAAATGTATACTGTGCGAAAGTTTAAATCTTCCCTACATGGTTATCGGCAGACTGTATGCAACGGAAACCGAAAAAGCTTACTCAGTTTATTTTTGCAATTTTTATGTCGAATTTAAGCGTCTTTCCGGCAAGCAGAAAATTAAAGTCAAGAGTAACGTCGTTTTCGTCTACGTCTATTACTGTTGCCTTCATGCCATTGTTTGACGAAACCATTGTCCCTTTATTCACTTCTCCCTGAAACTGCGTTTTCGGGATCTTTACGACCATCTCTTCATGTCTTTCACCATAAGCTTCAGCTGGAGGTATGGTAACGCTCTTGTTTTCACCCTCTTTCATTCCCACTACTGCATCTTCGAAACCTTTTATGACTTGACCAGATCCGACATCGAAGGAAAGTGGCTCTTTTCCCTCATTTGTATCGAATGTGGAACCATCTTCTAAGTGGCCGGTATAAAAGACCTTTATTTTATCTCCTTTTTTTATTATTTCATCTGACATAAAACCTCCTTTCATTAAATTTTAAGTATC
This sequence comes from Nanobdellota archaeon, assembly GCA_021811735.1. Classification (GTDB taxonomy): domain Archaea; phylum Nanobdellota; class Nanobdellia; order Parvarchaeales; family Parvarchaeaceae; genus Parvarchaeum. The sequence goes on from JAJZNK010000017.1 coordinate 2,117, forward strand.
AAGTATAGAGAACCATACAAGATTTTAAAATATGAATGGTATAGTATATTAAACTTACTGATGGTTATGTGGTTCTTCACCGTCCTGGTTTATTTTCTATTCTGTCCTTGGTTTCCGATTTCATCGCTTTTTGCCTGCTTTTTTTACCCGCTTTGATTTCTTCATTCCCCTCATCAAAACATACAGGACGGATATTATTACCAATATAGATTTGTTACAGACTCTGCGCTTTAAAGTATATAGTATCGATATGGAACCTCCGATGATGCAATTTCAGTGGTTTGTTGCTCTATTTTTGAAGATTGAATTAGCAATACGAGTCTCTTTTCTCAAGAAGGATATTGTAGTGCATTGAAGAAATTATTTTAGACCTATAAATCTCATCATAATTACCTTTTCAGCCGAATCCACCATGAATAAAATGCTTAGGAGAACAAAGTAGCATCGAGTTTGTAAAGTTACTCAGGCCTTTTTTATACCTACCACTTTTATATGGAAAACCAGAGTTTCTCCGGCTAGTGGACTGTTGAAATTTACAGTGACATTGGTGGAATTAAACGAAACTATGACGCCAGTCTGTCCGGAAGAGGAGCCTACCGGTTGCCCATCACTTATGGAAGAGTTTCCAAAGTCAGACCTCGGAACGGTGATTATAAGAGAGGAACTCACATTACCGTATGCTTCGGAGGGAGGTATTGTCACTGTTTTAGACTGCCCGATTTTCATCCCTGCTACTGCACTGTTAAAACCGCTTATCACCCCGTTTGAACCGGCAATGAAACTGAAAGGTGTCTTATTGAAATTGGATTGTATCAGCGTGCCATTAGTGTATTTGAGGGAATAGAATACACTGACATTATCGCCATTTTGGACTGTAGGAACAGAAAAGTTTTTTGCGGTAAATGTATAAAGAATTACAAATGAAACGGCTATGATTATCACAACAAAAAGAAGGATGTATCCCTTCCTGCTCTTTTCTGTAGTAGTTATTGTTTCCATGTCGTAAAATCTATGCTGTAAGAGGCATCCAAAGATATAAATAAATTGCGGATGTCAAAATTAAATGATAATTCCAGAACATCTAGCTTATGTTCTCTATATATATCTCTCGGTGTTGGTCTCTGTTTATTCTTCCGCTTACATAATATCGATATTTCACTTCGGAAGAAAAAAATACAGACGTGTCGATGGAACAGTCGATTTGAATGATTTGACGATACTGATACCAGTTTACAACGAGAACGTGCAGCTTTTCAGCAAATGTCTATCGATGGTCAAAAACCAAGGTGCTAATTTCATAGTAGTCGGAGACGGCTGCGGAAAACCCTATGATAAGATAACTATAGAAAACGGCGGAAAATTCGTGCAGCTGAAGCATAACGTCGGCAAGAAGAACGCACTTGCATCTGGCATGAAGCTTGTAAAAAGCAAGTATGTGATGTTTCTAGACAGCGATACTCTTCTGCCAAAGAATGCCGCGTTGAAACTGCTGGAACAATTTGACGAGCGGACGGGGGGCGTCAGTGCAGAGGTAAGAATAATATGGGAGAGAAAGAAATTTATTTATTACCCTTCTGAGATGCTTCAGAGATTGAGACAGATTTCATTCAAGGCGATGTCAAACTTCGGCAGGGTGCTGGTATTGAATGGACAGTGCGCAATTTACAGAACAAATCTGATCAAAGATTTCATGTTTTCTGATATGTTCCTGAATACAAAATTTATGGGCAGGAAGATGGTCATAGGCGATGACATGAACATAACAAAACACATAAACAGACTGAGATATAAAACAAAGGTAGCCCAAGATGTTGTAGTAAAAACAAAGGGACAGGATTCGTTCAAAAATCTGGTCAAGCAATCTGTCAGGTGGTCCAGATCGGGGTATATTAATTTCGGATCCAGCATAAAGGATGGAAGTCTTTTTAAGAACGGAATCTTCTACGCCTTTTCCATGATATATGTATACACGTTACCCTTGTTCGTTTTTCTCCTTCTGATGCTGAAAGGTGGCCTAATTGTAAATGTTATTGTGAGGCGGGGAATTATTGGAGGGATCCTAAAGATTGCCCATTCATTCATATACACTCCACGGCTGCTAAGTGCGTTTATAATTCCCTACATAGGCATAAAAATACTTTCATTTGCAGCCGCTGGGATACTGATATTTCTGATCCTGAACAAAATGAAACGTAATAAGCTCAGATTTCTATCTTATGGGTCAATAATGCTGCTCGTGATGTTTTTTACCGCACTGTATGCAATACTCAGCATAAACAAACACGATGAATGGCTTACCAGGTAACACACAATACTATAGCTGCTGTTTCAGTAAACTTTGAGATTTATCAAGTTTATCACTGATTTTACCGACAGGTCATCCAGCTTTACGAAAGATTCTCCATATCGGAATTTTTTTGGTACATAAAGCTGGTCTATGAGCTTTATCGTTCCATCTTTTGTAAGCATGATATTATTTCCACCGACGAGATCCCCGTGCACATATCCATTTGAATGTAGCTTCTCAACCACGTTTAGTATCTGTTCTTTTACATTCTTACACAGGAGCCTGTCTTTCTTCAGCCTATACAACGAAGATACAAGCATATCTCCGTCGATCCTCTCAAAAATGAGATATGACTTGCCATCCGACCGTTCGAATGCCAGAGGTTTTACTATGTTATCCGGGGCCAGGTTGTATTCCTTCTTCATCAGCTTAAACCTTTCTTTCGGAGTGTAACCAAATGAAAGATATTTTCCTGCGTCGCCTTTTAAGCCGAGTTCCCCTATTATAAATAATTCAGTATACAGTCCAGTGTCCTGTTTAATGAACACATTGGAAAGTTTATCGTCAAGTTTTCTGGCCATGTATTGATAAGCAACTGAATATATAAATAGTTTACTATCATAAAATAATTAAAATTTATAAAATAATTATTATTTGTTATTAGTAAGTTGTTACTGAAGGACATTAGGGTGGTGTATCTATTAGTTAAATGATACCTGTGTTTATTCCTCTCTCCATCTGGAACGCTTTATTGCGAAAACCAACAGAAATACGGATATTGCTACCAATATTACCCAGCTTAGATAAAACAAAGTCTCAGATACGTTTAAAAAACCAATGCTTGTTTGTGCTATGATTGCCGAATATGTCGTAGGAGACAGATAAGCGATATATCTAAAAGGCAGGGGTATGTAAGTGATAGGATAGTAAATAGGGGGCAATGTTGAAAAAAGCATGGAAAGTAATCCCATGAATGCCCATCCCTCCATAACATCTCTGCTTATCGTGGAGAAAAAGAAGCCGAGGGAGACTGAAAACATAAACGTTAGAAGCATTACAACCACGACAGAAAAAGCCGCCAGTACAGACATGTGGATGAAAAGCGTAGCGAGTATTCCAAGTACTACAAGGTTCGGAATCGAAGAAACCAACTCCGAAAGGGCCATACCGATGAGATATCTCAAAGGCGTAAGCGGAGAACTTACAAGCATATCCTGTAGTTTTATATCGGTTCTAAGGTGTGTCAGATCTCCTTGCATAGATATCCCACTTGTCACCATCGTCATTATAAGCGCACCGACTATAGCAACGTTAAGCAGTTTACCATGGCTTACAAAAAATATTATAAGAAGAAACCCGAAAGGCGCTAGTAAAGTGTTTACAAGCATTATTGGAAAATTCTTCATCGCATAAATTGTATTTGCAAGTATTGGGGCAACTAACTGATTAAGAACGTTCCTTTTCATTTTCTTCCTCCGTGTTTATATCTCCGACAAGCATGTAAAATATATCCTCTAGTGATGTGGGGTTTATTGAGAATTTGATCTTGGTTTTTATAAAAAGCCTAGCCAACCGGTCTGCCTCATCCTCGCTTGAGAATATCTGCATCGTTCCATCCCTCTTCCTTAGGAATTTCCCACTAATCTTCTTAATCTTGTAATTTTTGGATAATACTCTTATCGCATACGGATAACCAACCTTCCTCCTTAAATCTTCTATTGTACCAAATGCAATTAGCCTCCCTCTAGCAAGCACTGCTATATTGTCTGACAGTTCCTCTGCCTCCTGAAGATAATGTGTAGTCAGCACAATGAAGTGATCCTTTTTTAGGTTAGTAAGAATACTCCAGAGCTCTCTTCTTGAGACAGGATCCAAACCAGTTGTTGGTTCGTCAAGGAATATTATATCGGCTTCGGAGGATACTGCCAATGCGACTAGGGCTTTTCTCCTTGTGCCACCGGAAAGTTTCTTCGGTAGTTTGTCGGCGTATTCGTCGAGTTTGAACTCGCTCAGAACCTTTTTCGCTTTCGAGACCGATTCTTTATAACTAAACCCTCTCCATAACAGATACGAAACTATGTTCTGAAGAGGTGTCATCCATGGAATAAGACTACCGTCCTGAGGTATGACTGCAATCTTGTCTCGTATGGCTCTGGGATTTTTAATGATATCCACTCCGTTTATATGTACGCTCCCGCCATTAGGAAGAAGTTCAGTCGAAATTATCCGTATCATTGTTGTTTTACCGGCTCCGTTTCTGCCTATCACGGTAAAGATTCCCTTTAAGTTAGCATTTATAGATACTCCCTTAAGGGCCGGAGAAGTTTTTTTACCCCTCTCTTTGTAAACCTTTGTCAGATTTTTTATCAAAACGTCTACCATAACACACATATGAACTGCCTGCGGTATT
>JAJZNK010000014.1:0-33635 GCA_021811735.1 Nanobdellota archaeon
TGTTACTTATTTTTATTATATTTTTGAATATGTCTCTGTTAAGGGACTTTAAAGGTGTTATATATAATACTTGGATACCCTCAGAATCCTGGTCTAATTTATCAAGTATTGGCAGGAATGCTGCCAGAGTTTTTCCATAGCCAGTCGGCGCGCGGAATATTATATTTTTTCCACTCTTTATTTTAGGTATTACTATTTTCTGTATCTCAGTAAGTCCCTTAAATCCCAGTTCATCCAGTGCTCTGGATAGTTTTTCAGATATGCCTTCCATTCTACTCCTTAAATAAGACGTTAACTTTAGCTCGTATACTTATTAATAACTTTATGAGATATAATTACTATGCAAGACCTAAATGAAACGGTTGAAAAAGCGCGTAAACTTTTCGTTCCTTCTGTCGATGACAAGAAAAAATTGGATATGATATCCACAAAGATAATAACTTCTTTAAGATATGTAACATCCAAAAAGAAACTATCCATCGAGTTTAAGTTCAGTGGATCTTATGCAAAAGGAACTTGGGTAAAAGGGGAGAGCGATATAGATATACTCGCCATTTTTCAAAAGGAAGCAGATATAAAGAACCTAAATTTAATAATCCCGAAGGGATTTGTAGCGGCATTCGGTACGCGAAAGTATTTTAGGGGATACTTTGGCGGTGCAGAAATAGAAGTTGTTCCTATATTAAAATTTTCAGACATTAAAAAAGTAAAGAACTCAATAGATCTTTCCATTTTACATGCAGATTACATAAACAGTAGACTCTCAAAGGAACAAAAAAATGATGTTATTATACTAAAAGTTTTATGTAAGGCAAACGGCTGTTATGGATCCGAGACGTATATGCATGGGTTTTCAGGCTACGCTCTTGAGGTTATGATAGATAAATTCGGGGGTCTTGCACATCTTATAGATGAGGTAGAAACATGGAAGGAGAAAGTCGTTCTTGGTGAAAAAATTGGGATTACAGATTATCCTATATACCTTCCAGATCCTACCAATGCTTCGAGGAATATATGTGCTTCTGTTAGCGTAGATCACTTATCAAAATTCATATTCGCCCTTAAACAGTTAAAAATATTTCCTTCAATAAATTTGTTTTTAAGAAAAAGTATAAAGAGTGTAGTTCTAGAGCAGAAAAAGAGAAGAAATACGACTCTTTTCGCATTTACTACACAGATAAAAGAACCAAAGGACATGTTTTTGTCAAAATACGTTAAAAATGCAAACAAACTTCTGGATGAGTTAAGGAAAGAAGACATAGAAGTGTACTCTATGGACTTTGATTATTCAAAGAATAATGCAGTAATGTTCATGCAGGTTTCTAATACTCCAAAAACAAAAACCAGGGCGGTGTACGGGCCTTCAGTGTTCTCCCCTTCGAATGTTATAATTGAATTTATGAAAGTGCATAGGGACGTTTTTATAGTCGAAAACAGACTTTGCTACGATAAAATTTATGGCATTAAAGACTTCAATAAATTTATATTGCTTAAAATAAAGGAATATATGTCTCAGAAATCTATATTAAACAATTGATGCCCGAGTAGCTCAACGGCAGAGCACTTGGCTGTTAACCAAGGTGTTGCAGGTTCGAATCCTGCCCCGGGCGATTCAATGGAACGTATTAACTAACCTTAAAAATTTGAAATTCTCTCTATTAGAATAAACGCTTTATTGCGAGTTTCAAAAACACTAAACAGGCAAGTAAAACACGGTTTTCTAGATTATGAGAAAGTATTAAAGTATTTATATCACATATTGTCTACATTCAAAAATGGGATTGTTTGATTTGATAGATTTCATGGCCGAAAAGGCATATGACAAATACAAAGACTCTAAGATGGAAAGTGCGATGGATAGCTTACTCGAGGCAGTAGATACTTGTTCAGTTAATTTGGAGATTCTTCCTTATGACATGGGCGATAATCCACATATCTTGAAAGGTAAGGTATACAGGTTTGGTAAAGACCAAGTTGACAGTTCGGCGGCCTCTTATTTTCTTGTAACAAATAGCTGGCTTAAGAAAGCAGGCGTGAATATTGACGATGAAAAGATTTATCAAGCAGCATTCAATGAAAAGGGGGGGCTATGCAATTTTGGGTCTTGCGGGCAAGCATCCAGCGATTACAAAAAACTATGCTAATTTGTATCCTAATAAACCCGCTTTTCTTTCTCTTTTTGTCTATTTGAACGAAAGTAGCGCATTACTATCCGTTCCCAGGTATTTTCAGGATCCAAAAGACAAAAAATTTAAGCTGAGTAAAAAAGCAAACGTCGATAAGTTTGGGCAATTTGAAAAAATAAGCAAAGATAATTCCTCCGAGATAGACGAAAAACTTAAAAATTTCTACTTAAGAGCAAAAACATTCGCTTACTTAGTTGCAAAAGAATTAAACGAGTATGACAAGGCAGACCTTGACAATGCATTCAAACAGTTCGAAGAAAAGCATGGAAAAGGAACGGAAATAAGTTATACTTTCTAATAGGTAAATTCTCTTAAAAGAATATATATTAACACCATGTCTTCTTAGTATGCTAACTCAGAGGGCACAGATAGTTATTGGAATAGGCGTTATAATACTATCTGCAGCTTTTCTTTTAGTTGGTGTATATTTTGCAAATTTACAAGGTCTTTTCTTTCAAAACGGTGCCAGATCCCTACAATTGTTTGCAGATAATGTCGGGTTTTCAATAAATTCACTTTACAGTGCACCTTCTTCAATGAGCATTACGTTGAATGGCAATAATTCATTGTGCTCGTGGGACCCATCCATCTCAGCATACACTTGTGCAGGCGGGTCAAAAATTTACAACGTTTCATATTCGAACGGGCCAACACTGGATTCTGGTAAGAACGTCTTCAGTGTTGCATTGTGTTTTATGGTTGGTTATGGATTTGGAGGGGTTGGTGGCTCGAAATCTGTCGAAACAGAAGCTGCCGATGAAGCAGCTGCAGTTACTTCACAAGTTGCGGGAGAAGATGCAGCTAGTATTGGTGAAAAAAGTACGCAAATTGCAACAGGAGATACTGAGGCAGCTGCAAAAACCACTGGGACAGAAAGTGAGCAATCTCCAAGTTTGGTAAGCAAGATAGGTCAACGAATAAAAAAAGGGGTTATAACCACTACAAAACGCATGTTTGTACAAGATATACCGGAGGATTCGCTTCTCTCAAGCAGCTTTTCCTCAATACAAAAGGCTTTGCGTCAATCATCAGCTTTTTTACCCGTAGCTGTTGCTTCGATGTCGGTGGCACTTGTAGCAGTCCCTATATTTGAATTGTGGTTTGGAACAAGCAGTAGCAATCTAAATACATATATAACAAAAGGAGTTTACGCCAATGGTCAGCAAGTCGGTGCATTAACAGGACCTTCCGTGTCAATAAGTCAACAGATTTCAGCCGCCTATTTCAGCCAGGAACCTCTTCCATTTAAATATGCAGCAGCAGATTTCGTTTTGCAGCAGTATTCGCATACCTTGTCAAGTCTGCAAACATTGAACTCATTACCGCCAGGTATTGGAAAGGATACTTTGATATTATTCGCTTCAAAACAAGTTGCTGTAAAACAAAATGTTCTATCAGAATTGTCAAGTTCAACATCGGCGATATCAAATCCATATTCTACTCCTTATGGAGGAGTGTCGGCCCCAGGTGTTTTAAGCTCTCCAAGTTCTTCAATCGGTTCAATCAGTCTTTCTGCAAGTGGTGCGGATCCGTTGCTTTCAATAACTTCTTTTCTTGCACAGAATGCTTTCCTTGTTTATGCAAGAACTGCGAGTTGTCTTAGTTTGCCACCGCAGCCTTTAAATGGGAATTCGTATAATTCCTTTGGCAAAGGGTTTTCTGCTGCCTCTTCGGAATTTGGAGCAGCGACTACACTTGTTAATCTATATACAAAGATAAATTCTGTCCTTCCGTTAGGCACGTATTTTGTCGGTTACGGCGGCGAAGTGTACTTGAATGGGCAATCCAATGGTAAACCGACTCAAGTTACCAGCCCAATAATAACAGATATGAAAGATATGTGTGAACTTGCTAGTACTTCATCACAACCTGGCGAGAATTTAAACACTATAATACAGCCAAGCGGCAATGGTTCTATAACGTTTTCTTTGTCGCAAGGACTCTACAATACATTGTGTTCCAGAAATAATGCTCTATTTCCACACACTCTCCAAACAGATATTAATGAGCTTCTTAATTCCCAGTCAAATACACAGAACATGTCAGTGCTCCTGCCCCCTGGAGACGCATTAGCCATATCAAACAGCACCAAAACAATTAACATATGCATCTATCGCATGCTTATTGACTCATTCGGCTCCCCAGTGCTATCCACAAGCGGATTTACTTCGTCTGTTTTTAACGTCACAGAATTTGGTTCGCCAATCTCCTGCGTAAATCTTACTAATTTGACCGGTGGAAAAGTTAATGTAGGAATGTTAAATTCGGAGGTTGGCGCATTAAATAATAATATGCTTTTAAACAAGGATTTTTATATAAATAATGGGTCTCTGATAGGTTTTTCTGTACCTGTTACTGATTTTCCAGATAGTTTAACATCGGTTAATATTCTTGGTTCATCTAATAACTTTTTATCTGCAGGTAATTTCATCGCCGGAGGTAATCCAAGGTTAAAGACTGAATCAGGAATTGATTTTCCAGTGGTTTCATTTTTAGCGAGCATAGTTAAAGCCCAAGCACCAAAGTTGCAGACTTCAATTTTTTCTTCTCTTGCCAACTATCTTATTTCCCCGCTTTTCATGATTTCTTCACATGCTACCAATTTATCTTATTATGAGACCGATTATGCGAATGTAACTCTCCAGTTCCAGAGAATTAATAAAAATGGTATTATTTATTATAATATAACCAACACATATAATAACTTGGTTTTTGGAGTGTATCCAAACAATGCAAATTCATTTGGAGGTACATACTTTTCAGGTAGCTAAAAATTATGGCATTGATGGAGATGATGGCGTTTTTGAATGCAGGCATACTTATAGTTGCGTTTGCGCTTCTTTTAGTTGTTTTATCGTTCAGTATTTCACAGATAAACAGTAGCAGCGTATTTGCGAATTCAGAGTCCGTGGCAACAGGGATAGGGACACGCCTCATAACCTCTCCAAACTGTTTTGCTTATAAGAACACAATAACATACTATAATTCAACTCTTGATGCACCTGGTGGACCACTTTATTCTTCATCTTACACAGAACCAGGCGTCGTTAATGTTAACAAGTTTATCGAGAATTATTTCCTATCATGTATGCAGTATATATATTTTGGTGGGGCTACGAACATACCGGCTCTGCAATCAGATTTAGCGGCAGCCACAGGCGTATCCTTGACATTATCCGATACGCAGGTTCCAAGTGCGTTGGGCCCGACCGGTTCATTATATCTCTCAAATTACAACCAATTTAATTTTGGGAATAGTTTCCAGCAAACAGAGGCTTTGATACAAAGATATGCACAAATAGCACAATACGCAGCAATGGGTGCTAGTATGGTAACAAGTTTAGGGGTAATGATAGCTACAGGAGGCTTGATACAGTTCAACATAATACTCGCAATCGGACAGCAATCTAGTACAGAAATACTTCCACAATATGCACTTGGAACAGTTTTTTATTCTGAAAATACCTATAAAGAATCGTTTCCCGTTGAGATACAATTTACAAATGCGAACGGGCAACCAACATTTCAAAACACAGGAGTATTAACAGTAGATGTAACTTATGGAATTCCGCCTTATAGTTAGATTCGGGAGAAAAGGTCAGCTTGAGGTGCTAGATCTAGTACTGGCTCCCATGGCTGCAGTCGTGCTCGCTGTACTAGCTTCTGCATTACTTCATAACGCCACTGCGAATCTGTTGACAGCCGTCAACCAGCAACCCGCTTCGTTTTCATGTAACTTTGCGTTGGACTCAATCTACAGTACATATTATGTGCATACTGCGTATACACTTTCCCAACTGGCTTTATCAAATCCGGGGCAGTACTCATTTGCCCAATCAAATAAACAACAAAGCTTATCCACAAGTTGTGGAGGTTCATGCAACCCCGCCTATAGTTATAGTCAGAGTTATCTGTACAATTCTTCATCTCTTTATGACGATTTTATAGGCTATTTTTCCGGATTTTCATTAAGTAATTTCCAGATTTTGACCGGCCAGCAGGCACCAACTTTAAATGCTTTGGGTATTAAAGTTTTCCTAAATCAGATACCCGCAGGAGTGACGGGAAAGCAGGAATGCAGTCTTAATGTTTATAATCCTGCAAGTCCATTACACCCCTATACTATCTATGGAGTGATGAACTGATGGATAAAAAAGGACAGGCAAACATGATAGTTGTCCTTGGGATGGTTGCAGCTACCATATATATCGCTCTTAATGCCTTTGGTTACATAAGTAACGTGGGTTTAAGTTCGAAGATAGAGATAAGTGCTCAGAACAGTATCTACCAGACTCTTGCACTCAAAGACTATCTTCTCCAAGAGGCAAATTACAACTTTCAGAAGGCTCAGCTTTTCGATGGGTTAACTTTACAACCCAGCTCTGTTAATTGTGGTTATATAAATACTTCACAGTCATTACCCTTTGTTCCTATACCACAGGTATATTACTGGAGAAACTTTGCCGGGCAGATTTGTCTTCCTAACAATAATCTAATAGAATACGGACTGGAAACTCTTCTTAATCAAAATTCTTTTGAAATAGTGAACTCATCAGGTACCGATATACAGTCTAATCTAATCTTAAATCTTTCAGTGAAAAAAGGTCAAGTCTTCTCCGGTAACTTCACTGCACCATTTCTGAGCAAGAATTACACGTTTTTCTATAATTCATCTTCCGATGAATTCTCTATTTGCAGACAGTCAAAAAATTCATGCGTTTATACGTTAAATGATTCTCCAATTGGCTTAAACTTTAATATGTCCGGATTGACATTTACTTCCCTTCCCAACCAGAATGTTATATCAGGAGTAATAAGCCAGGGAGTTTCTACAAATGCATTTTTCAGCGGTTCTGGACTTTCTCCGTCAAGTCAATATACCATTGTGACGTTCCCCGGTGGTAATATAGCAATCCTATATTCAAATACTATCTCAGGGGTGACCAGTTTTAATCTGACACCTATGCCAAATAAGAATTTTTATACTCTTAATAGTGTTCTTGCATATGACAGAGGACATGGGATACAAAGTATTCAGTTAGTTAACAATTCGAATCAGATTTTTGAAGGGGTAAATTATACGTTTTCTGTAACATCCGATACAAATGGAGTCTTTTCGATAACTCCTACTAATTACGTCATGTTTGGAATCCAACCTCAGTTCGTTTATTACAAATATATACTGAATAGTATACAAAACTCTGGAGTACAGAATCTCCTATTCCCTAACAACCAAAATCTTTATATCTCATATTCAGCGTTTCCTCTATATTCTCCACAGGTTTGCATCAATTATAATGAAGGGGAGTACAGCCTGCAAAACTGTCTTACTTTGTCGGATTCAATAACAGGTAAAAATTACCTTAGTCAGTTGATGCAGGTAGGAACAGCATTTGTAAATGAAAGTTTTCCGATAGGTAACCAAAAAATAGAAGGGTTTGCTCAGTATGAAATAGATAATTACATTTCAAATGCTATAAATGCGGTAAATCTGAGAACAGTGTCTGTCAATGGCAGACCAAAGTATGACTGGTACTCTGCATTGATCCTAGCTTTGGGTTCGCCACAAGGTACAAATTACCTTATAAGTAAACTTGCCAACGTAAAGGAATCTTATTATAATACCTATATATATGACTGCGAACAAAGCGCAGCAGATCTCTCCTACTGCAGAAATTTGTTATCATCAACACTCTCTCAAGATATCATGGCTTTGTTCCAACAGCAAATGCCACAAGAACTTAGCTTCCTTTCCGGCACTAATTTCAATATTAACGTTTTGAATTTGTCTGTAAATGCAAGTGAACTTTCGTCGTGTACAAATGCCAGCAATTATAGCGTAAGTTCAAATTATGCCTATTCCGTAAACAGTAGTCCTGTAAACGGAAACTATTCAGAGGAAATACTTGGTATACCAATATCCCTAGATTTCGGATATCAGAACAGTCTAAATTTACACCCCACCGAGGCGTGCGGAATACAAAAATCGCCGTATTCTACTGGCTATTCCGGATTTTCGCAAGCTTTGATAACAAATAATAACACTTATATAAACTGTGCGCCGATAATGGCCCAAAGATTTCTTAACAATACGTGTATCGCAAGCCTTGAGACTACAGATTCCAATGTTGCCAGTTATCTCAATTCCACGAGTTCTGCCCCGAGTAGAGAATTCTGCAGAAAAGAAACAAGTGGTCAGTATTTTTGTCCTTATTATAAACTGTCTAGTTTTTCCTACAAAAACTGGCTCACAAACAGTAATAGTTGTCCGAATTACTTTGTAATAGACAATGAAAACTTTACGACCACACAAAACAGTTACAGGTTAGTATCAGTTTACGGCGGTGGCGCAAATTCCTTGAGCTTGTCTTTTTACAATAAAACATTTGCATTATACAATGGTACTCTATCTCTCCCCACAAATCTAAGTTTTACAGTAGGATTCAACTCGACGGGGCCTTATGCTGGAATCGATGCGTTCTTCTCCACCAATAATCTTTTAACTGGGAGTGTTATTTCAGCATCGTTTAATTCCGTGCATGATCCTATAGGGATATACAACTATTCTATATCAACAAATTCTTTAACTATGTTAAGTGGATCAAACAATTTTATCTTTCCAAACACAAAAAACCAGATAAGTCTTAATAGATACTGCACTTCAGCAGGTTGCAACATAACATCGTATTTAAATTCAAAGTTCGAGAGCAGTTTTTACGGTAATTTCCCCTCTTCGACGTCAAGCGTAAATTTGCTAGGTGTTTCGACACCTTCCAGTTCTTCTTCAGCCATAGTAAGCTACGCATTCGTAAGCAATTTTATGCCAGCGTATAATCCTATAATAAATGAACTGTCATACACTCCTGCCACTCAGCTAAACCCCTCTCTAAATACCTCATTTGGTCTCACAACTGCTAACAACACTTATTTTAATGAATTTATTCTAAATTCGACTACTATGACAAGCACATATCAGTTAGAACTTGATCTCAACTCAAGGTTTAATTTTAAATATATGTTACCTGGGTATATAAAGATCTTTGGGATTTATCCAAATAACAACGTAAAACAACTTTACTGGTGGAACCAAAATACTATAGCAAATGGTGGTGTTATATGGGTCAATCTTACTCAAAATGTCCCAGCTGAATTATATGTTGTATATGGAGAAGGAGCATTAGCGAGTGGCAAGACATATGATAATGGGACATCTGTTTTTCCAATGTTCTATTTTATAAATCAAACAGGCAACTCATTTAATTTTCTGTATCCTAATAATAATCAGCACTCTATTGGTGCATTTTATTCGAATGTTGGCTTAAACCTTACAAATGAAGAACCAATCCCGCCATACGTCTATAATTCGACTCTTAACTTATATTATGAGGAATTTGCATGCATAAACAAAAATCCTTTCAATCTTATACTTCTTAACGGTACTTATTCTTCATCCCCTCCAAACTTTAATATAAATGAATTGTATAACAATTTTGGTACGCTTTATCCAAACCTCACAATAATCGGTAAAAAAACTTATACGAGCTGGCCTTGATATGGGGAAGAAAGAAGTAATTGCATTAGAGATAACATTGATAGTCGTGGTACTTTTACTGTCGTTTTTAATAGTAAACAGGATGATAGCTATACACACTAGTATTGCAAAAAGTTACGCTTATAACTATGGACAGCAAAGTTTTGCATCACGCCAATTGTCAACTTCCAATATTGTACCTTTTAGTGGAAGTTCTGACATTTTAAGTAATTCGATCATAAAAAATGAATTTGTTGGTACAATTTCTAACTCTATTTATAGCAGTAATTTCTACTTCAATGAAAGATTTTATCCTGGGAACGTTTCGGTATCATCCAACGGTTATTCTTGTTCTATAGTAAACGAAATAAAAGGGCCACATCTCTGTTTAAATTTGTTTTCGTTGTTCTCCTGTGGAGGCGGACCAAAATTAGGAAGTCTTAGCAATCTCGTTGGTTATTTAGGATTTTCTCAGCAAGATTTTAATTTTCCTAATAATCAACGTGTTAATTACTCAAATCTCTACTCTGCATCACAACCAACATCTTTTCAGACGGTTTATCAATTACCACCAACATGGGAATATCAGAATTTTATAAATTGGAGTCCTTCCTCAATTCATTCATATAGTGCTTCTCCATTTGGCTCTCACTATATGTATGCCATAAATAATTCTTTCACAGGTTATCCAAGTATTCCCGGAAGCATTTCTAAAAGTACTTTAATTATCCCAGCTGTTTCTTGTGGAGCTACATTTATAAATGACTTTGTGACGTATCCTGGCTTTCTTAATGCAATCTACGATTTATCTACTTTAAGCGGGTTTACTCCCTCAGTTTATCTTGCATCAAATGATGAAAGCAGTTTTGGAGCGGATTATGGGCTTGGATATCTATTAGTTGGAAACGGGTTTCCATGGACACATTCAACATTTAATTCTCTTTTAGCCTATCAAATTCAATCAACTTATCCTGCGTTTAATTACACCATGCCGAGCGAAAACTATGCCCAGTTTCCAAGTGGAAATAAAGGGGATATCCAGTATGTAAATGTTACTAGTGAGTTTTTAACCCCCCTGTCAATGAGTTATTATGGAGGGAGCAGCAATTCAAACGTATCTATATACTTATCAAATACTAGCATTGCTTCCACTGAAATTACTTCAAGCTCAGAAAATGTATGTACTCCGAGTGAGGGTATGGGATGTGTACGCTATACAAAAGAAATTGTAACTGCAAAAAACACAGATACTTTTACTGATCCAAATTTGCAAAGTGCTTACTACCCCAACTACAATAATGGTCTGTATGTTAACTTTAGAACAGACGGTGTGTTTCCTATATGTGCCTGGAATAAGTTAACTGGTAATATTTTAAGTAGCTGTACTTTTGAAAATTCTTCAACCATGAACAGCATAACTTATCAGAGGCTTTGGCTTTCAAATAACCTTAAAAATAACCAACTTTATAACACACCATTTACCCCGGGCTATTCTGTTTCTTCAGCACAAAATAACTTCACTTTAACAGCTTTGGATAGTTTTTGTTTTTATGGAGAACACTTTAACACGGCGAATGGTATATACACTTCCCCAAGTTACACTAGAATCATACCTCCTACCACAGCAGAGAACTACACCTCTGCTATAGGGACGTGTAATGCATTTTTCAATAATACCAACTGTTTTAGTCCAGGTGCAAGTCAGTACCTGAATTTTGAAGATGGGATTTTTGCAAATAATATAGTGTGTACTCCTTCTGGTATACATGCAAACAATATTACCGATGCATGGATAAGTTCCATATTTGTGGCGAATAATGCGGGTAGATACTGTGGTGATTTCCTTGGTCAGAAAAATCCCACTAATCCACAAGCAAATTCTACCATATTTTTACAACAAATCTCAAATAACTGCCCAAGTTTCAATGCCAATGCATCTTCCGTGAACTTAGTTATAACCGTTAAAAATGTGGGAAATTCAGAAATAAAGAATCCTTACTTGATTGCACTTTACGGAAATAATAATTTAAGTACAATTTTCCCCAACTCGCAAAATGATATATTCACAACATATAATCTTTATAAAAGTTTTCTTTCTGCGATGAGCGCTACAACTGGGATTATCCAAGTAGACTATAATAGTCAATTAAATACAAACATGTATGTTTTCGATAATGGTCATCCCCTTAATCCTATACCAGTGGACTCTTTATTTTTGCCAGGGGAAGGATACATAAACGGACCATTTGATAATTCTTTATTAGGGATGTTTATCTACAATAAAAATTATGGGTTGCCAAACAACGTTATAAGAACTTCTAACGTGGTTCTTTCACATTCTTCTTCAGGTAATTCGCAAGTACCTGTAATATTGCCAAATGGCACTGCCACTTTTACAGTACAAGTTCCAATGTCCTTATTCAAGGTATTGCTTTCTGGAGAATATAATCTAAGTGTTTTTTTCGGAAACACTTTTAATGCATCGTGGAATGGAGGAAGTTCGCCGGCTACCACTATGCAAAACCCAGGACAGACATTAGTTAATCCTTTAGTGTCGTCTTCTATAGTGAATTCCTCGCAAATACATAATAATGAACTTTTCTTCAAGAACAGTGGTCTGCCTTCTCCGTTATGGCAATACATCGTAAGCTACAATTTCAACATGGCAGAATCACCGTTCAGCAGTGTGGGACTTTATAATGATAATATATCAGTATCGGTGTCTTCATTAAATTCCACCTCCAATGCCCTTAATATTACCGTAAATCCTTCAGTATCAGTATTTAACGGAAGTGGTTCGTATAACCTTGGATCCGACGCACTTACAGGTTCGTCCATTTCGTGTTTTGCTTCCCCAGATAATTTACAAGATTTCGGTGTGTTTTGGTCCAGGAGTATAGTTTCACCTTCTAATTTGAATTATGCATTATCAAGTAGCATATACTCTGGAGAACAGAAGCAAGCCAGTGATACACTCATAACTAGCTGGACTGGCATGTTGTTTATGCCTTACTCCGACCAGGTTGCACTAAATTATAATAACCTGCCGCATTATTTTCCTTCTAGTGTGTCTTTTCAATTAGAAAAACCAACGTTAAATACAACCTCAAACCAATTTTCGTATGAAGCGTTTGATTATTTCGGAAGCGGAAGTAAAAATAAGGTGTTTGCAGGGTTATCCAATTCATATAGTCTATTAAATACTTCAGTCTCGTCTTTTCCAGTCAGTCTTCCGAGCAGTTCACTTGCATTTACGTTGGTATCAAATTCTTTAGTAAGTGATCCATCAGTTCTAAGAATAGTGGGAACTGATACGTTTGTAAATTATTCAACGTTTTCAAACGAGTCATTCGATTTTTCAGTTACAAGTAATGGGGTTTTGAGTTGTTCTGGTAGTGAATACACCTCGGAAAATTCAACTTATTCAATTTCTAACACGATGTTTTCAAATTGTCTTAGCAATGTAGTTGTAAATAAGTCGTATATAACCATCTCTTCATCACATGGGCCATTCTTTGTGGACATGTATAATAATTCCAATCTGAATATTTCCAATGAAACCTATGGCAATACTGTTTTAATGGGTGGAAATGAGACTCTCTCAAAGGCAGGAGGAAATGGGCAGTTCCAGATAACAATACCAATAAATACCTCTGTCAATAATGGCGTTACGTTTGTTTTCTCTCCAGTTCCACTGACAAGGCATCTTTACAACGCGAAAGTTTATTTGTACAATATAAATGGTACTCCGTTCAATTGCAACATAGTTAATGATTTTAACGATACAGGCAATCTTGGAGTTTCACAGATAGGCATTGGAACATATTCTTTACCAAATGGTACAATGATGTGTAACCTAACTACAGATTTTACATATCTTAGGGCAGTTTTTGTAAACAGCTCAAATGGTGTCTACCTTGGAAGTGGTGATATACAATCCGGGTTAACAATCTCTAATATAAGTTCATCTTCGAGTAATGCGTTGAATGTTAGTATAAACGGTATCCCTGTAAACGCACAGAATGCAGAGATTTTATCACCACAAAAATATGACAGTTGTAACGTAACGTCACCAGAAAATATTTACAATGGGATTCTTAAATATCCAACAGGGTGCTATAACTTGTCATATGCGTTTATAACATTTGATTACAATAATAATGGCACACAACTTCTCGAATCTGCAGCTATTTCACCAAAGAATTATTACAGGCATGGCCCGGATTTTATGTATTCTAGTCCTTCAGTGGCGACCACATCTCCTGTTTCAGAGTATAATTTAAGTATTCCAGATACCGGTGCAAGCGGTATACCTGTGCAGTTTTCTATACCAAATAACTTTGGTGGCTGCAATAATGTAATACTTACTTCTCAATTCCCATATCCTTACGCTGAAATACCTTATCAAGTAATTTCTTCCAGTCCTGCTTCATGTGATTACGTTTTTGTAAATTCAGTAAGTCAAGGTTACTCTGTTTTTGCAACGAATTCTCCTTCAATAGTCTATCCAAATAACTGGTTAAATTACACCAATTCTCAATACAATGTCCATGTCTCAACTAGCACATTCAATGGGAATGTTATAAGTAACTGTCAATCTGGTTTTGGACCATGTATAGATTCGTTTTCTGTTGGTGGCAAGGATATTGGAAACCTGCTTTTCAATAATGTCTCAACATCCTCTGCAACGATTTCACAGTCTATAAATGGGCCAATTGAGGATTGTTTTACTGTGTTATATTCCTCTTCACAGACAGTAAATTTCCCAGAAACTGGGTTTGGCAGTATAAACTATGCAAATAACAAAGTATACCAAACCGCAAGTCCGTCTCAGTCCATAACCAGCCAATATTGTTTTTACGCAGGTTCATCTTTGATAACCGACTCAATATTTGCTTCAGGTTCTCCTATAAGTTTCAAAGTCCAAAATCAGTTAGTATCCAATTTTTCTTATATTGAGGATAGCAATAACCGCATCTTTTCAGTCCCACCGGCGATAGAAGTAGGATATTCATCTTATGACAATGTAAACGTAAGCGCGATAAATATAACTGCTTATAATATAACAGGGGTTAGTTTTCTATCAAAATGCGCAAATTATACGATTACAGGATCCAACGCAAGTCTTACTCCATTCAGTCAAACAAACGGAACAAATATAAGTAGCAGTTATATGAATAGCAGCGTCGGACCACGTTATTGTTTCTATGGCGGAAGGCCTTCGTATACTCCTGAATTTTCACTAGGCTCTAAAAATAATTCAAACTCTTCTACAGGTTTAGGTTTTGCATATCAACCTGGTAATTATACAAATGGTGTAGGTACGCTTTACGACTCCTGTCTCACCCCTGGAAGTTTATCTATTTCTTCCGAACCATTGTTTTATCTTAACGGTAAACAAGTGACATATAGCGGTTCCACAGCTGAGAATAATCTAATGGGCAATTCATCAAATTATGCCGGGTCTGAAATGCTCTTCAGTAAAAACGGTGGAGTTTTCATCAATAAATGCGCTCCGAACACACTAATACTAAGTTCTACCACGTGCACAAAACTTATTGATATAATACCACAAAATGGCTCTTACAATAGCATAGAAGCAATACCCTCTGGTTCAAATGGCAATTTGTCATTTGGTGGCGGGTGTTATATAGGGACGCTGAACAACGTAAATTATAACTGCGCACCTACTGATGGGACTTTAAGTTATAGTCTTTCGTCTAAGTCTACAACAACTTCAACAGTATCCGTATCAAATATATTACTAAACAAGACTATTGCACCTACTTCAGCATTACAAGTCTCATTTGACTGCAGTATTACTGCCAGTGTGACAGGCAGTTCAAATCCAGTTTCCAATTCATGTAGTTACCCCAACAATAAGAATTCAGGGATATGCTCAGCCAGCGTTTCGTACAGTAAGATAAATTCGACTGCTTACAACATTACTTCAGAATGTTCGGCTATATCGACTAAATCTGATACTATCAGTAAGATTACTACCAACAAGCTAAGTAATCTATATATAACTGGATCACAGTCGGAAACGACAGGTTTAATTTCCCCCACTACTTTTCTATGTGGTAACAACACCAATTTTATAAATACAAATGTAATTAATGGATGGACTTGGAAACCTTATTCTACTGCTGGTTCTATAAATCCCGCGCCAAGCACAAATACGTTAGGAGTGGCAGAAGTGGGAGGATGCGAAGCAGGGAGATATTCGTTCGAAACACAGACACCAAATATTACAACAAACTATTCCGGTAATACTCCTCAGCAGTTTTATTCATGTAGTCCTGGTTATACTGGGACTATCACCGCATGCAGCCAAGGAGTTTCTGTAGCGAATTCTACCGCTAATATCCCTCCAAACACCTCATCGTGTTATCAAGATAATGTCACGCTTCTAAATTCAACTATTTTGAACAAAATTATAAATGGAAATAATACAGGTGGGCTTGGTACTAGTTGTAATGCATTTAGCAGATCAGGGTATATCTCGCCGACTGTCTCTGACAATTGTATAGCATATCCATTCCCTGTTGTAAACTCAACGTACTCATCCTACGAACTGCAGTATTCAAATTCGAGTGGTTATGGCCTAGGTATGGGGATAATCGGGAAAAGTTATGAACTAAACGTTTCTATCCCAAATGGCAAGCAGCAAAATTCAATAAAAGATAGTTATTTTACGGGGTTGTCAGAATCTCAATTACAATCTGGAAGTGATATACTGACAAACATTCTGCCAACATCTTTGCTGGAATCGAATTTACCAAGCAAAGCTCTATCCATTTCCGCTGCATATTCGTATGATACACTCAATATATTGATGTTACAAAATCCATCTTTTGGGGTCAGCGGTATACCTGGTTTTGTTAATGGAAGCATACTTGACTATGCCTTGAGTATTTTTACTGGGGGAACATCTGGGAACTGTGCTCAACCTTACAGTAAAAACGGCTATGGAATTTTTACTTTAGGAGAGGGAGAACTATGCTCAGGTAGGACTCTGCCATCAAGTTATAAAAATGGGGTGTTTTTGTCTTTAGGGAGTCTAAACGAGGGCTTGCATTCCCTACAGTTTTACAGCATTGGTAACACGACCAACGAAGCACAACCATCAGTCTCTGTTTTCGACAGTGTCAGTAATGCGGTAAATCTCAACAATGCATGCACAAATGGCAATAAAAAAGTATTTACATCCGTTTACAATGGAGGTCAATGGAGTTTCAATATAACATCGGATCAACAGTGTACTCCAGTTAATAACAAATTGTATGGTTACATAGTAAACTGCCTTTATCAGACTCCTGGAAACCAAACATATACGATAACATCGCAGTATTATCTAGCTTATAACCTGCCAACGGTATGGAATATAAGTTATTCATTATTAGTTTCGCCAAAGAGTTACCAGGTCGTTCCAACGCCAGTTTATCAAATTAATTATTCAACTGGCTCGATACTTACGTTCCAGCACCCTAATAGAACCACATTTATAGAAAAAGGCTTGCCTAACGGATACAAATGGAGTATGACTTTTGATCACATTAGTAGGACTTCTTCCTCAAGCAATATATACTATTATTCGCCTGGAACACATTCATTTGAGGTTTCAACACTGTCCAATCGTTCATCAACAAGTGACTGTTATACAATCTATACTTCAGCTCCCGGGTCTGGTAGTGAAACCTCAGGTACTACAACCTATATAGAGTTTACAGGTGTGACTACATGTAATAGCTACTTTAAGCAAACTGGACTGCCAGATGGAATAAATTGGAATGTGACATATGACGGTATATTAGGAAGCACCTCAAATCAAGGCGCATCGGCTTCTACTCAAAATGGTTACGTTAATGTAATCAGTGGTTCATTGATGGAGTTTATAACAAGCAACAACGGTGGATTTGGAGGTAATTTCTTCTATTCAGTAAGTGATGTGCATACCTCCTGTTCCACATATACACCAACTCCTTCTTCAGGATACCTTCTAGCCGGTACTAATCAAACAGTGTCGTTTTCAAACTCAAAGTGCATCACTAAGATTACTACATTCAATGAAGGAGGGTTGCCAGCTGGAATTCCGTGGTCAGTCGATTATAATGGTACTACTAAAACTAGCACAGTCTCCGAAATAAATTTCACTGGATTAACTGGCACGTATAGTTTTTCGGTTAGCACATCGTTTTCACCGTCTATTTTAATAAATAATCAGCCTGTTGGTTCTTGCAGTTATGTGCCAGTGCCTTCTTCTGGTAATATTCCAGCAGGCCAAGTGGAAAAAATAACCTTTGTGAAGAGCTGTAAACAATTCTTCACCTATGTCAGTGGGGGAACGTCTACTAGTTCTTTAGTTATCATGCTCAAAAACGTTTCTCGTGGCGAAAAAATATTAGTATCTAACTTTATAAATTTTGGAAGCACTGGCGGCAGTGCTGTGATAAGTGATTCATTTGGGGATAGCTTCTACACAACACAATCACATTTTTCTCAAAACGCACAGATTTATTATTCTAGTTGGGAAGCAACGGCTTCGAATACTGGCAATGATACCATAACAATAACTTACCCACACCCTGTCACTTCCTATGCCACGGCCATAGGTTTGGTAGGATATTATCTAGACACATTGAATTATTATGTGAACCCCAATAGTTGTTCAATAACCTCAATAACCCCAAACCCTGGGGAATTCGTGTTTGGGATTTGTCACGCTGGTGGGGCTAGTTCTGTAGATAATACATCTGGATTTTATTCAATGCCACCTTCCGAATCATTTGCGGCTTCTGAGTATTCTTTGCATTGGCCGGGTGGTTCGACAACAGTGCCATTTACCGTGATAAATAGTCTCACTCCGATAGATGATGTTTTAACAATTTCAAACGTTTCCCCGACGACATCGGCCACATTTTCAGAGACAGGTTTACCCGCAGGTTCTTCATGGTCTATTTTCTACCATTACACCACCTTTAGTTCATCAAGCAGTAGTATAACCGCGTATTCTACTAACGGATCCTATTCATTTACTGCCGAAAACGCGATAGGCGTAGTATGTTCATCAACCAGTCCAGCTGTATTTGGTGTTTACTATGAATATAATTATTCTCCTTCTCCTTCCCAGGGCACCGTTACTACGCCAGGCTCTCAGACTATAACTTATAATAAAGTAAGCGGCACCGGTACTAAGACTAGTGTTACTTGCACTGGTTAATTGGTTAGATATCAAATAAAATACTTATTAAACCTAATTTTTATATAGATATATGGAAAAAATACATGAGATTATAGTTAGCCTAGAGGAAGGCTTAAATATCATAATTGGACAGGCACATTTTATAAAAACCGTTGAGGACCTTTATGAAGCACTGGTTACCTCTTCGCCTGGAATCAAGTTTGGTATAGCATTTAATGAGGCATCTGGCGATAGACTAATACGAAAAGATGGAAATGATGAGAAATTAATAGAAAAGAGCGTAGAGTTTGCCAATAATATAGGCGCAGGGCACGTTTTTGTTATACTTTTAAAAGATACATACCCTATAAACGTTTTGAACAGGGTAAAAGAAGTAATGGAGGTTGTAAATATTTATGTAGCAACTGCTAATCCGTTGAAAGTCTTGGTCTATGACGACGGTGAAGCTGGAAGGGCGATATTGGGTGTGATAGACGGTAAAAAGCCAACGGGAACGGAGAAAGAGGCCGACAAAGACAAAAGGCATAAATTTCTTAGAGACATAGGTTATAAGAGATAGTCGGGGTAGTACAACGGTAGTACGCCACCCTCATGAGGTGGAGGTTGTGGGTTCAAATCCCACCTCCGACATATTTATTATTACAAATCCATAATTCTGTATGACATATAATTTCTTTTTTGGATTTATTATAGGTCTGGTAACTGTTTCAATAATATCTTTCTTTATCTTAAAGTACTTGTTAAAGAAGAAAATCGCACAATGGGAGAAATATGAGATGCAGAAAGCCATTGAAAAAAGCATAAGCATACAAAGGCCAGTGCTAAAGGGAAAGATAAGCGAGCAGCTTTATCCTCTGCTTTACGAAAAAGAGGGAAATCTTTCTGATTTAAGATTTTTGGGAAACCCTATAGATTACATAAAATTCGAAGGTCTGTCCGAATCCAGCGAAAAAATAAAGATAAAATTCATAGAAATAAAAACGGGCATGGCAAAATTGAACAAGAATGAGGAAGCAGTGAAGAAAGCCGTGGAAGAAAAGGAAGTATATTGGGAAGAAATAACTATGCAATAGTGGTTATAAAATTCTGTATATTTTACAATTACATGTCTTTAAATTTTATAAAGAACATATCATAATGGTGGATATAAAGAAGTTTTTCGAGCCCGAAAGCATAGCAGTAATAGGCGCATCAAGGGACCCAAATAAGGTCGGGAGCGCCGTTATGAAAAATCTTATAATTACTTTTAGAGGAAAAATATTTCCCATAAACCCCTTCGTTGACGAATTGCAGGGATTAAAGGCTTATAAATCAGTCACTAATGTTAAAGAAAGGATAGACATTGCAGTTATTGCTGTGCCAGCGGCTTTAGTGCTGAATATACTCAGGGAATGCGAAAAAGCCAAAGTACCACTGGCTGTGATACTTAGCGCAGGCTTTAATGAGATAGGTGGGGAAGGAACTAAACGAGAGGATGCAATCAAAAAGTTTCTGTCAAAATCAAAACTTAGGATAATTGGTCCAAACTGCTTGGGAATAATAAATACTGATCCAAATTTCAATGCTACATTCCTGGATCCGAATTCAAAGGTTATGAAAGGAAACGCTGGGTTTATCTCACAGAGCGGGGCGCTCCTAAGTGCGATAGTGGATGACGCCTCAACCAATAATATAGGGTTCAGCAAGATAATAAGTATAGGCAATACGACGGACATAAGCGAGGCAGATGTGATACAGGCCTTCAAGACCGATGAAAAAACAAAAGTACTTGCACTATATCTCGAGGGTCTTAACAACGGCAGTGAATTTCTAAAGGCAGGAATTGAATTCTCCCAAGAGAAACCTCTTCTAGTTTTGAAAGGCGGAAAATTTAAATCAGCTTCTACTGCAGTTTCATCCCATACTGGCTCCATGGCTGGAGATTATAAAGCCTATGAATTAGCCTTCAGACGGATGGGGGCTATATCTGTTGACGGTGTGGACGATTTATTTAATTTTATGAGAGACTCTCCAAACATTAAAATAACCTCTGACGAGGTCATAATCGCCACGAACGCTGGTGGGGCTGGAGTCATAACCACGGATCATTTGGCAAGCAGCGGTTTGAAACTCGCCAAGTTCAGCGATAAACTTCTGAACGAACTTGGCAAAGCGCTTCCGAGAGAAGCCAACATACACAATCCAGTTGATATAGTAGGCGATGCAACACCCGAGCGATATAAAGATACTTTGGAAATTTTGATGCAGGCAAATAAACCAATAATAATACTCTTTTCACCACAAGAGATGTCGCAGCCATTGGAAACCGCAAAGCAAATCTATGAAGTGCACCAGAAGCATCGCGATGTTCCGTTGTTGTCGGTTTTCCTCGGCGGAGCAAGGGTGGAACGGGCCAGAAAGTTTCTTCTGGAGAGAAATATGCCAATATATGAGTATCCGAACGAGGCAGTATCAATGGTCAAAGGATTGTTTACGTATTACTCTCACAGGATGCAGACTTTCAAGATGATTTCAAGGGAAAAATCCAAATATAGGGATTTTAAACTCAAGAATGACACGTTCGGTATGGATGCAAAAAAGATATTTGATTCAATAGGTATAAAAAGTGCAAACGGGGTTAAACTAGCTTCAGTCAAAGAATTTCCAAAAGCCATAACTGCAATCGGATATCCTTGCGTTCTCAAGATAGAAGCAAATACGTTAGCCCATAAAAATAAGATCGGGGCAGTTGTAGTCGGGATAAAAAATGAGAAAGATATGATGAATGCGTTCGACGGGCTGTCAAAGATTGTCAAAGATCAAAATATAAAAAAATCAGCATTTGGGTTGTATGAAGATGTTAATAAATTCGGAGAAAATAAGCTTGAAATCCTAGTCGGTGCACATAGAGACCCTCAGTTCGGGTCAATGATTGCGCTTGGGCTAGGAGGAATATTCGCCAACGAAATCAGCGACACGACATTTCTACTTTCTCCCATTTCTGATCAAGATATAGAAGAGCTTAAGACATCAAAGCTAGGCAGGATAATAGGCCAGGTCGCCTCCGAATCGGCATTCAATGAGTTGATATCATATTTGCTGAAGCTCGATAAACTTATGGATTCGAATAAGTCTATAAAAGATATAGACCTCAACCCTATAATACTATTCAAGGACAAGCTTTTTGCGACTGACTTCAAGATATTCGTTTAATAATTGAATAGCAGACCCACCTCCACAACATATTTAAACTAAAAAAGACAAATTAAGTTATGGCTCTAAAATTGAAAAGTATAGGTTCAACTTACGGATTGAAAGTGTACACTGATAATGGGATATATTTTGGTGAGATAGACGAGGCAATACTCCAGGATAACAGAGTAGTGAGTTGGAGGATAAAAGCAAGTTCTTCCTCAAATTTATCCAAGATGATAAAGGGAGCAAAGGGTGCCATAATACAACACAGTCTGGTGAGAGCAATAGGGGACATCTTCATAATTTCAAATATAGTTGCTTCACAGTCAGAAACTGAAAATGCAGAATCAGAGTAAGTTTTTAAACTGGCAAATGCTTACTTTTAAGTTTTGGTAAGGAGTAGAAGATAACATGGATAATACTTTTAGCATATCGTTTAAGACGACTGATGATATTAAGATACCTCCTAAAATCGTAGATCAAGTTATAGGACAGGAGTCGGCAGTTGAGATAATCAAAAAGGCCGCAATACAGAGAAGAAACGTACTGCTTGTAGGCGCTCCGGGAACAGGTAAGAGCATGCTTGGGCAGGCTTTATCACAGCTTTTGCCTGCTGAAAAACTTATTGATATTCTTGCATTTCCAAATCCAAAGGACGAAAATGAGCCTACGATAAAATCTGTTCCTGCCGGGGAAGGTAAAAGGATATTGAATCAGGCAAAGGCAAGAAACATGTCCGCATTGGGCGGTGGAAATAATATGATAATCTTTCTTGGTTTTATAGTTGCATTCTTTATAGCTACATATATCGTGAGCATTGTTGTTTCTGCCCAAAGAAACCCTATAATAGCCGCTGCAAATCAGATATCCGGAACGCTTTTCATAATAACCATGCTTATAGGATTTTTATTTGTTCTACTGATGTATAGACTTGGAAGGACTTCCTTAAGAACAGTAGTGCCTACTCCAAAGCTTTTGCTTGATAACTCTGGTTCCAAGTATGCTCCGTTTGTGGACGCAACCGGTGCAAAAGAGGGCGCTTTACTTGGAGATGTCCAGCACGATCCTTTCCAGTCAGGTGGTCTCGGGACACCTGCGCATGAACGTGTCGTCCTTGGAGATATTCATAAGGCAAACGGAGGAGTCTTATTTATAGATGAGATTGCCAATCTTTCGTCTGAAACTCAGATTCAATTGCTTACAGCAATGCAGGAAAAGAAATTAAGCATTACAGGTAGAAGCGAAAGAAGCGCAGGTGCAATGGTAAAAACCAATCCTGTGCCATGCGACTTTATACTTGTCGGCGCTGGCAATCCTAACACTCTAACTCAAATGAGTCCTGCTTTAAGATCTAGGATAAGAGGTTATGGTTATGAAATATATATGAATGAAACAATGCCAGATACGATTGAAAACAGGAATAAAATCGCTAGGTTCGTTGCCCAAGAGATAAGTAAAGATAAGAAGATACCTCCTTTTTCAAAAGATGCAGTTGTGGAAATAGTAAATGAAGCAAGGAGAAAATCAAACAGGAAAGAGTCTTTGACGCTAAAGTTGAGAGAACTTGGGGGGATAGTAAGGGTTGCAGGAGATATAGCTGTAGAAAACAAGCACTCTGTAGTCACAAGGGATGACATTATAAATGCGAAGAGTTATTCCGGTTCGTTTGAACAGCAGATTGCCTCAAGATACATAAAGGAGAAGAAGGATTATGATGTTATTCAGGTAAACGGCTCTAGAGTCGGTAGGGTGAATGGACTTGCGGTAATAGAAAATTCTGACTCAGGGTTAATGCTGCCCATAGAAGCTATAGTCACAAAAAGTATGAGGAGAGGAGCAGGGGAAATAATAGCGACGGGTAAACTCGGTGAAATCGCACAGGAAGCAGTTAAAAATGTTTCTGCAGTCGTAAAATTGTACTCAAACAAGCCTCTTACCGACTATGATATCCATATACAATTCCTGCAGGCCTATTCGGGTGTAGAAGGTGATAGTGCCAGTATAAGCGTTGCAATAAGTATACTTTCTGCCTTAACAAATATCCCAATCAAGCAATCTTTGGCAATGACAGGATCACTTTCAATATGGGGTGAAGTTTTACCAGTTGGAGGAGTTTCTGCAAAAGTGGAAGCGGCGATAAATGCAGGAATAAAAGAAGTTATAATACCTGCTTCCAACATAGATGATTTAGTCCTTTCAAATCCAAAAGCTATAAAGATAATCCCTGCAAATAACATAGCTGATGTTATAGAAAATGCTATGGTCAGTAGTGGTCAGAAAACGAAACTTCTCAGTGCTATAAAGAAACTCTTAAAGATAAATTATGCCAAAAAGTAAGGTATTCTCCCACGTTTTCGACGAGGAAACACTTAGAAACGTAAACAAGCTTAGAGGTGACGGATACATAGGGGATCTTCTTGGGCCAATAGGCACTGGAAAGGAATCATACGTGTTCTACAGCAGGGATTTTCATAAAAAGGAAGTTGCAGTCAAGTTACACAGGCACAATATATATTCTTTTAAAAAGATACCTTCTTATATAAGGCTCAGGGGAAGAAAGAGCGGCGGATTTATACATCAAATAAATGACTGGGCAAGGTTTGAGTACTACTTTCTTTCCAAGGCTTATAAACTTGGAATAAATTCACCTGAACCGATAAGATGCTATGAAAATATCATAGTGATGGGTTTCATAGGAGAGAATGGGGTCCCGTCAAAACCGGCAATAAAAGACAGTGATTTTGATGCGGAACACTGGTATTCTACTATAATAAAATTTATAATAGATATGGCTAAAAACGGATTTATACACGGTGATCTGAGTCCATACAATATACTTAATTGGAATAAAGAACCTTATCTTATTGATTTTTCCCAGGCTTTGAAACTGTCTCCGCTCACAAAAGATTTTTTGATACGTGACATACAGAATATAAACAAGTGGTTTTTGTCCCTTAGATTCGGCAGGATTGAAAGTGTTGATACAATATTAGGTAATATAGGGTTGGAAAATGACAGCTAGGGAATTAAGAGTATACAATCTGCTGAAGAATATCCCTCGGGGTAAAGTCACGACTTACGGAATAATTGCAGAAAAATTGGGTTTAAATCCAAGGGATGTCGGTAGGATACTCAGCAAAAATGAGCATCCTTTGGAATATCCTTGTTATAAAGTTGTAAGATCCGATGGTAGATTGAGAGGCTATACAATAAACGGGAAAAATGATAAGTCTACCTTAAAGGTAAAAGCAAACAAGCTGCTTTCAGATGGAATCAAATTAAACGGCGGAAAAGTAAACAAAAAGTTTTTCTATAAGTTCAATAGGTAAATCTCAGTATGAGCATTTCATGGACGTAATAATACTTATAAACAATCGTAACGTATCCTAATTATGCGAACCAATCAGCATAGAACTGCAGCTGAGAAAGAATCTTCTCCTATATATATTCACACACACACACACACACACACAAAAAAATTTAGCCAGTTAACTCTTCTAGACAGCAGAAAAGCCCAGTCGGCCTTAGAATATATGATGACGTATGGTTGGGCAATATTAATCATAGTAATCGTAGCAGTAATCCTCTACAGTATGGGTATCTTCAACCCATCATCAAGCGTATCCTTCACAAGCTCAGGCTTCTCCCCTTTCACAGTCTCATCCTCCTCATGCAACAGCATAGGCTATAAGGTAGCAGTGATAGCAGGTCCAATCCCAAACAATGCAAACTCCCTGCAAATAACCAAGGTATACGTAACATCTGCATCAGGAGCAAATACCTCTAGTTCAGTGTATACTCTGCCATCACCAATAACTCTCAAAAGCAGTCAATCAGCAGTCATAATAGTCCCAAACGTCGCCTGTAATGCAGCAAACGTAAAGTATTCCTTCTCTGCAATAATACAGTATACTTATAGTGTCCCAAGCATAGGAAACCAGATAATAAACACATCAGGCACAGTGGCAGGCACGTCAATAGCAGGAAAACCCTCCATCCTAACCTCATATGAACCCTTGACGATAACCAATACTCAGACATCAGCCACACCCTCACCCTTCCAGCAGATGATTAATATGACAAGCACAGATCCAGGCTGGTCCTCAATAGCAACCTCAAATTTCGCACAAAACGTGGAGTTCTTCTACTACAACGGCAGTATAATCCCTTCTTGGTTAGAGAATTACACCTCCTCCGGAGCGATCTGGTGGCTTAAGCTTCCTTCTATCTCTAATTCCATGGTAATCTACATGGGCTTCGCCCCTTCTTCCACATCCCTTTTCAACACAGTCAGCACAGGTGAAGCCCCTCAGCTATCCTCCACATATGCAGAATACGATGATGGCGCAAGTATTTTTTATAGTTATGCAGGTAAAAATACACTTCTCATGCAACCTTATACCTCTTTGCAATCTAATGGAGTTTTCTTTGATCTTAATAACTACGAAGATACAATTGCTCTAAATTCTACTGATTCTACAGGGATACTTGCTATGGTAAAAACATATCCCATTTCTCCTGCCAGTGATCTCTGGCACTTTTTAATAACAGGTTCCGTTGGTAATGGTTTCTACTGTGGCCAGCGTACAGTTGGAAATGGAAACAATTTTTTTAATGGATATGGGGCTGCAAGTATCACCATAAATGGGGGTTTTGGTAACCCTTCAAATTATTTCAATGAGTTTGTTCCATTTTATTATAACTTTTCTAACGGAGTGTCGATTTTGTCGATAGACAACGGACAGGAAACTGGGCGCGCTACTTATAGTACCTCTGCATTTGGCAGCGGAGTAGGTTCGATACAAGTACAATTGTTTTGGAATATAACTGTACAATATGTCGCCCTGACAAATTTGCCACCAAACGGTGTAATGCCTTCCGTTGCGTTTGGTAGCATTTCTTAGGGTTATATCCTCTACTGATAATTTTCAAGAGAATTAGCATCAGCTAACGCCTGCATACATTCTTGGTAAAAAGGGCAGTATTTACATTCCCATACTTTTTTATTGTCAAAGTAATATTCTGCGGGAGGCAGCAATTTATTTCTTAGATGGTAGTCCAGGTCCTTGAACCTTTGCATGACTTTTTTGTATTCTTCTTCGTTATACTCTATCTTAAATTGTTTTATCTCCAGGTTTTTCTTGTCCGCGTAAACGAGCAGGCCGTAATCAGCAGGCTGTGCGGCTAAGTATAAAGATATCTGCATTTTGTGTTTTGGATCAGGGCCGGTGACTTTTGTTATGTCTCCTGTTGATTTCGCTTCTATTATTATTTTTTTGCCGTTTTTTGTCTCTACATAATCGTCTATCCTGCCGTATATCATGAATTCGGTTTCTTCGTCCTTATACCCTATCCTTATTGGTTTTTCTTCCTCTGCGATTGTCAGAGATTCGGACTCCTTTAATGCTTTTGCTATGAATTCATGCACTTTGTTGCCGAGCGCAAATATTCTCAAAGCTGTCGTCTCCGTAGGCTTCTGTATAAAATATGAATAGTAGCTCCTTCGGATGCACATCCCTATTTCGCTTGGATAGTATGATCCTATTTTTTTAGGCCTAGACTCTTCATTAAGGTATTCATCTATTATACCACCGACATCAATATCAACCAATGGGTCGTCGTTTTGCATTAACAATATAGTATAGAAAAGAATTTAAATTTACTTCTTTTGGTATATTAATGTTTGATAAAAAATGGTTTTACATAGGGGTGTTTTCGCTCGTCCTTTTCCTAATAGTGTTTTTAACGGTAAATTTCAAGATATCCTACAATTTTGACATAACAGTTTTTAAGCTGATAAATGAGAGTTGGAGCGTTCCCGCTTTAAACTCTTTCTTCTCAGGAGCAGCGATTTACGGCAGAGAATACTTTTGGGTGCCGATAGTTGCGTTGATGTGGATCCTTGGCAGCGCGTTTAAGAATGAAAACGCAAAAAAAGGAGCATTGATGCTTATTATAGTCTTTGTCGCAATAATAATAATTGGTTTGTCTTTCAAGGCGGTTTACTATAGACCAAGGCCTTTCTTGAATCCTGTCCTTTCCTCGGTTGTCCACGTATTGGTTCCAAAGGATTTCGATTCATCATTCCCATCCGGTCATGCCTTGGTAGTGGCTGGAGGTGCAGCGATAGCGTTTCTTTTCCTGAGGAGAAGATATTCCATACCTCTGATTGTAGAAGCGGCAATAGTCTCATACTCTAGAGTTTACGTCGGAGTTCACTATCCAACAGACGTTCTAGCAGGTATCCTTCTAGGTGTAGCAATAGCATTCATAATATACTCTCTAGTCATTAAGACAAAGGCATTTGCACTCCTCTTTAAGTTTATAGATGATTCATATGGCACGCTGCTTAAAACTCTGCGTTTGGCTAAGTGAAGCTATATCCTTTTGCCTTCTTTGTATCTTTTTGCAAGTAACTTCAACTCGTCTATAAGCTTGCTCTCGTTTTCGAACATGTCATCCACAAAATAAGGCGTGAATGGGCTATAATTTTTGAATGGGAAATACAATAAAACCTTTTTGCCAGTAAAATGGGCATGCATTCTTTCGCTGTCCACTCCGCTGGAATAAACCAAATCTGACAGGTAGACTATCGTCATGTCTGACTGGTCTATGAAATGAAAATCCCGTCTCACAGTCTGGTTAAATATAAGATTTTTTATTCGGTCGTTTTCGTCAACTTTATATGCACCTATGTCAATCGCCTTTGGATTGAATACGATGACATACTTCTTTATTTTTTTTATGAATGAATCAAGCTTTTCATATCCACTTTTTCTGTGCTCTATCGTAAAACTTATGTAAGCCTTTGGCTTGTCATTTTTATACATAAGTTCAAATAGTGTCAACGGGTCCTCGCTAGAGCCTATTATATAGTTTTTCTTACCGATGAACTTGCTTACCAAATCTGCAGTGTATATTTCAAGCTCCGACCACAGCGCTATCTCATACTCGTCGACAGCCTTATCCTCCCAGGATTTTTTGCTCTGGAGGTTTTTATTTATGTTCTTAGGGTCGTTCACGACCGATATGAAAAAATCAGGGTTTATGAGTTTCACATCCTTTGAATTTATGAGGTTCAACGGGCCCTGTCTCCACCAAAAAGAAAGGTGACCGTCTATTATATAATCCTTTTTAGGGTTCTTGTCGATATATGATTTTAACTCTCGCAATGCGCTGTCTTTCAGGATTCTTACGTTCTCTATATCTAGGTTAGGTAGGTTCCTTGAATTTATGTAAGGGTTTGTTTTGTTTGCCGCTTTCACCATCTCATCTATCAAGTTAAGTATCTCTATCTTTTTTCCGTTCTTTGCGGCAATCTTTACTGTTTTGTTCTCGAGATTTACTCTATCTGACCCGGCAATGGCCGAGCTGAACACAATCATATTATATGGTATCCCTACGTGCTAATAAACTTATTTTCTCTTCTTTAGTTTTCTCGGCCTGGTGAGGTTGAACGGGTCAAAGGCAGTTTTAAGGTCCTTTTCATTAAGAAGCCCCCTCTCCTTTACTATCTTGGGTATTGCCTTTTTTTCCGCCAGGGATTCCCTTACGACTTCTGCAGCCTTTTCATAACCGATGTAAGGATTTAACGCTAGCCCTACTCCTGGTGTTTTTTCTACCATTTCTGTTATGTGCTCTTTATTCACCTTTATATCGTTTATGCATTTCTTCGAAAATACTCTACAGGAATTTTTCAGTATTATAAGGTCATGGAGGAGGCAGTAATTTATGATAGGTTCCATAACATTCAGTTCAAACTGTCCGGCCTGCGTGGCCAGTTCAATCGTGCGGTTGTCACCAAGCACTCTGAAGCAGACCATATCTATCATCTCTGCAATGCTCGGGTTCACTTTTCCAGGCATTATTGATGAGCCTGGCTGGACTGCCGGCAGTATTATCTCACTAAGCCCGGTTATGGGCCCGGAATTCATCATCCTGAGGTCATTTGCAATCTTTATCAGGTCAGCTGAAAGGACAGATAGACTACTGGATAGGTTAAACAGGTCAGAAGGGGACTCAGTGACTTCAGGCAAGTCAGCGGCCTGCCTGAGTTTTTCTCCGGTGAACTTTCGGAGGTAGGAAGTGGCCTTTTTAACATATCTAGGGTCGGCATTTATCCCAGTGCCCACGGCAGTTGCGCCCAGATTGATCTCCTTTAGTTTTTCCCTGGCATTGTCTATTCTCTCGATTGAATCTTTGATCATATCAGCCCATGCTCTAAATTCCTGTCCAAGCCTTATCGGTGCGGCATCCATAAGGTGGGTCCTTCCGCTTTTGACTATTTTGTCGAACTCTCCAGATTTTTTAAGGAATGAAAGCTGCAGTTCTTTCAGGGATTCTATCAATTCGTAGGACAATTTGAGAGCAGCGATTTTAGTTGCAGTGGGTATGACATCGTTAGATGATTGGCACATGTTTACGTCATCATTCGGATGGATGATTGAATAGTCTCCTCTCTTCCCACCAAGCATCTCGATTGCTATGTTAGCTATGACTTCATTGGCATTCATATTATTCGATGTGCCCTCTCCGGCTTGATAGATATCCACGGTAAACTGCTTGTCGAATTTTCCGTTTAAGATCGTGTCGCAGGCCTTTATTATTATGTCAGCTTTTCTTTTGTCTAACAGGTTGATATCAGAGTTCGCCATCGCGGCAGCTTTTTTAATTGTGACCAAGGCGTAAGTATATTCCTTTATCGGGTTGATGCCAGAAATGGGGAAGTTGTTTATGGCTCTCTGCGTTTGTACCCCCCAATACGCATCGGCAGGGACTTTTAGTTCTCCAAGGTAATCTTTTTCAGTCCTGTATCCTTCCATTCGAATTACTGTGCTTTGGAATATAAATCCATTTTAAACTCACTGCTTTACTTTTTTACCCTTCAAGGTTATGAATGCTCCGACAGTTGTAACGATGTTCGTCAGGATTATAACATATGTAACCAAAACAAGGAAAGTGTTAGCATGGGGTATCCCATACTCAAGCGCCAGGATTGCAAGAGTCGCAGGGGTCAGCCCCTGGGCAAGCGATATTAGGATTGGTAATTTGTCTTTTACCATGTCTGATTTGTAAGTTGATGCAGTCACAGCCAATATCCTTGAAACTATGAGTATGACGAGTATTATAGCGCCGAATTCGAGTCCGAAAAACAAACTGGAGAACGACAGACTTAGTATCAAACCAAGAAAGACGAAGAAAAACGTTTTCAATATAAAAGTTATCTCTCCCTGGAAACCGAAAATTTGGTTTTCCAACTTTTCCATTCTAATTTTTTTCTTGAACAGCTCACTCACGAAACGGTGGTTTCCAAAGATGATCCCAAAGATTATGACTG
This sequence comes from Nanobdellota archaeon, assembly GCA_021811735.1. GTDB lineage: Archaea > Nanobdellota > Nanobdellia > Parvarchaeales > Parvarchaeaceae > Parvarchaeum. The sequence goes on from JAJZNK010000014.1 coordinate 31,434, forward strand.
CCAGGTAGCCGCTGCCGCCCGCTCTGTCTGTAAGTCCGAAAGTAAGGAAAAGAAGTCCTAGCGTCAAAACATAGGTATAGTTCTGTCTCTTTAGATAATGGAGCAAGTATATCCAGATGATCGAAAGCACAAGTCCTATGAATATACCGATGGAAAATGAGGATACTAACGAGTCTATAGTGGTGTATATGCTTGCGCTTCCATTCTGGTAAAGCCCAATGAATGTAAGGAAAAGGACTACAAGGACTATTGAATTCAGTGCGGCCTCGAACGTGAGAAACATTACGGTCTTATCTTTTATATCCAATTGTCTTGACAGAGGTATTATGACTACTGTAGTGGTCTCTCCGCCAACTATCGAGCCGAAGATAAGGGCGATAACCCAGTTAAAGTTCAGCAGGAAATGGACCATCGTCGATATGATTGCGATACTCAGCAGCACATAAATCGCGACCTGCACCAATGGTCTCCATCCGTCTCTCAGCAAAGTGCTTACTTTAAGGTCCATTCCGCCATGGAATATGACCATTATAAGGGTTATTTCAGCAAGTACTCCCAGTAGCGGGATAAGTGTAGACTTTTGTATTATCCCTAGAACAGGGCCAAGTATGAATCCTGTGAATACAAGAAAAAGAAACGATGGGACATGCGTTTTTCTGAATATCTGCTCACCTATGTAACCAAGGAATATTATCAGAGCGGATATTAGAAGTATGAACGTTGTAGAGTCAGTCATTCGCCGTTCCCTCCTTGTATTTTAATTTGTTTATTGCAGACACCAGGACACTGTTAATGAAGATTGTCACGAATATCACTGCGAATATTATATCTATGAATGCACCGCTTCCACCTATTCCGTAGCTGAGAGGCAATGCGGCAACGACGGCTGCACCGGTTCCACGTGAGATCATAGAGGAGATGATATCTTTGTCCTTTTTATCGTATGAGGATTTATATAATGCAATTCTTGTCGATAGGTATTTCGTCAGCAACAGGGCCAATGCTATCATGATTCCGAATATGAACGCCAGATAATCATTTATCATCACGAGTGCCCCAAAATAAACAAAGAAAAATGAAGCTGTTAGAAACGTCACAAGGTCGTTGAATGACTTAGATTCTTTGTTTATATTGAAAGATATGCTATGTCTGTATTTTAGTGATCTGAAGATATTCTCCCCATTTGCAATCACCATCCCAAACGCAAGCACGGCTATCGGGCCACTCCCCTTTATCTCCTCTATGAATACGTACAGCAAAAATACAATGGCCAATGATGCGGCATAGGAATAATCGTAGCGTTTCCTCTGCAAATAACCCATTACAGGAACCCAGGCCATACCTATCAAAGCACCTATCACTGCTCCTATGGAAAACTCTGAAATAACCTTACCGGATACAAAGCTGAGGCTAGTGTTATTAAGTATAACGGCCCCTACAAGGACTAGCACGAATATTATCGTTAGAGGTTCTTCTATCGTGGCCTCAAGCTCGACTAAGTTTCGCACCTTTTCAGTCCCGCTTTTTCTGCTGAAGCTTGATACAACAGACAGGCTTAATCCAGCTACAGACAGGCTTATCAGCGCGGATATGATGAAGTTATTCAAAAGAAAGTACGCAATTGCAAATATTACAACAAAAGACAGGATAAAATTTGTCAACGCCAGTCCCATACCTCTTGATATTGTCCTTATGATTTTTCTGAGGTTTATGTTCAGTCCAGCATTGAAAAGCACAAGCATTATGACTATATTTATTATAAATGGGAGGTAAGCAAGCAGGGAAGCTCTGTTCAGCAGGCCCAAAACCGGGCCCAGAAGCAGGCCAAAGAACATAAGCCACATTATATATGGTATAGAGGTCCTTTTTCCCAGTACTCTGCCTAGAAAACCTATGAGTAAAACTCCTGCAGTTCCCAACATTATAAAACTCAAAACTGGACTATATAACATAAATAATTTTGCTATTCAATTGTTAAATAGGTTTAAAATGCGGAAATTTTAGGGCCTGGGCTAAAAACACTTATATCTACTAGATTGCGAAAGGGTCAAATACTTTCCTTTTATCTACATAAAAAAGTGTAGTCTAATCTTTATAAACGCTATCCCCTTTATTTTATCTATGCGAGTCAATCAGCACAGTGAAGGTATATACACAACTTCTCTAAGAACCAAAAAATCCCAGTCGGCCTTAGAGTACATG
>JAJZNK010000014.1:33645-34818 GCA_021811735.1 Nanobdellota archaeon
GTGATCTTGTACAGCATGGGCATATTCAGCCCTTCTTCTTCACTAACGACCACAATAACAGGTTTCAGTGGATTAGGCGTAACCCAAGCAGCATGCATAAACACAGTAAACAACCAGATACTAGCAATCTATGTCTCAAATACCGTAGGATACCCTGTAAACGTAACGGACATAAACGTAAGCGGAAACAACGGCGTCAATACAGTACAGAATGTAAATTCACTGCTTAGGGCAGGACAATCGGGAGTCTTTTACGTGAACGGAGCATGCAATAAATCCACTTCCTCCTATTCCGGATCAGTGGCTATAAAATACACAGAGCCTAGCCAGATACTTCCTGGGCCGTATTTTTCTAAAGGCACTATTAATTTTGTTTCAAGTAGAATCAACCAAAATTTCGTTGGAAATTTTTCTAATACTTCACAGATACAGACAAAAGGAGGTTATGCGGCACCATCTTCCTTGACAATAGTCATGTGGGTAAAGTTAATCTATTATGATAATGTCGTCGGACAACAATTCGCAATGAGTGCGGTTTCTTCGATATCTGAGGGTGGAAATAATGGATGCTGTAATTGGAGGCTCGGCCCAGCGACAAGTGGGCTCTTCTTTGATCCAGGTTATTGGGGAGACAAAATTCTGGGTTGGACAATGAACTATAACCAGTGGTACCTAGTTACTATGACATTAACGAATGTAACTGGTCAGGAGAACCTTTACACTATCTATCTAAATAAAACTTTGTACACATCAGGTTCTGCTACATCCTCTGCGTTGGGAATCCCTCCCGTTGAGTACATTGATATAGGCTCGGCGTCAGGTAGTGGAGGTATGGATGGAAAGATTGCAAACGTGCAGATATATAGAGCTTCTCTTTCATCAGCGCAAGTATCTAAGTTATTTTATGATGGAGTCGGCGGTGCGCCAATTTCAAACGCCAATCTAATTGGTTGGTGGCCATTGGATGGTAATCCTAACGATTACAGCGGCAATGGTAATAATGGCGTCGCAACAAACGTTCAGTGGGTTTCTTCTTAAGTATTTTGTGCAATGTGAGGTTATAACCAAATTTTGCTAAATGCTTAAATCCTCTATTTACTTATTTTATTTATGCAAGTCAACAGGCACAATAAAGAGAAATCCGCAATTTCCTCAATGACCAAGTCAGGTCAA
>JAJZNK010000001.1 GCA_021811735.1 Nanobdellota archaeon
GATCTCTCGTCAAGCGAGAGTATATCACTAATCTCAACAACAGCATTTTTATCTTTTGGGCTATAGACTGCCTTTCTTAACCAGAGTGCAATCTCTGGAGCGGTCTCTTTCCCGTATCTTCCAACGGTTCTGCTAATCTCAATAACAGCATCTTTGTCTTTCAAGTCATAGGCAATTTCTCCAAGACAGTATGCAATTGTCGGAGCCGATTTTTTCCCATATTTTTCTACAGTATTTACTATCTCGTCAAGCGAGAGTATCCTGTTGATCTCGGCAACAGAACTTTTATTTTTCAAGGAAACGCTAGCTTCTCTTAACCAGAGTGCAATCTCTGGAGCGGTCTCTTTCCCGTATCTTCCAACGGTTCTGCTAATCTCAATAACAGCATCCTTATTCCTTAGTTTATAGGCAGCGTTCTCGAGATATTCTGCAACCCGTAAACTGGACTTTCCATTATACTTTATTATTGTTTTATAAATCTCTTTTGTGCTATTTTCATCTAAATATGTCCCTCTCATTATACGAAGAAGCCTATTTTCTATGTCTCCTCGTACGTCATAATTATACTTATCAAGTTTTTTGTAGTCATTACCGATAAGCATCTCCAGTTCAGACACCATAACGTTAATTATAGATTATAACACATATATAAAGATATCTATACTAAAAAGTAGTAGTTTTATAGAGGTTATACCCTGCGAACCTATAGTGGACTTAAAAATGCGCCAAATCTATGAATATCACTCTAATACGTAAACAGTTACACCAACGGACCTGACATCAGATTTATGCTTTCAAGTAATCAGTAAAATCTTACTCTTAAGGTTTTGTCATCTTTAGGCTCAAGGGTCTCTACATTGTCCGCATAAATCTTGGCCCCTGGCAATGTATAAAAACTTTTTAAAAATCCTCTATGCCATATAGGTACTATTGGGGTTATATTTATTCGTCTATGACTTTCAAGATAAATAGTGACTCTATTTCCATTTCGCCCAGTCGTCTTGAAATCTGTGATCCCTTCTTTAGCGAGTATGTTCACACAAGTATCATAGTCTATAGTGGTCTTCTTATTGAAAAGCCCAAGATACTTTGAAGTTATCAATTCAGGTTTTTTATAGTCTTCCAGAAGGATATCTAGTTCTCCCTCTCCAGTGTATTTTTTGTAAGTTTTCATAGGATACTAAGAGACTTTTCCGTATAAATACAATTTTTCCGCGTAAAAAGCTTAAAGTCAACAAAAGAACATTATGGTATCAACAGAAAACTATTAGAAAGAATAAAAAGATTAAGATTTATAATTTGTAAGTGATAAGTATTTATATCAGTTGATATATAATTATACTATATGATAAAAAATTATAACGCATATAAAGTATTGAGTGTATTCTTTAGACAGCCCACTAAAAAGTTCCATAAGAGAGACATATCCAGAGTACTAGATCTTGGATTACCTTCCGTCAGTAATTACTTGGAGATACTTGAAAAGGAAGGGTTTGTAACGAGAAACAAAGACGGGCTGTATGAAACTTATACTGGCTCTTTTAATGACTTGTTCAAGCTTTACAAGACGGCTTACAATCTGGTGTCAATCCATAAATCCGGGCTTATAGATTTCCTAATAAAGGAATTCACTCCAAATTGTGTAATCTTATTCGGCTCATCATCTAGAGGCGAGGACATAGAGACTAGTGATATGGATATTTTCATGGTAGCCGGACAAAAAGAAGTAGATCTACAGAGATTTGAAGATGCGCTTGGCAGAAAGATAAGCATTCATGCTATAGACGACTTTTCATCGCTTTCCAAAGAATTAAAGAACAACATACTAAATGGAATAAAACTTTATGGGTATATTGAAGCATTTATATGAAAAACTGGGAGCAGCTGAAAGACGAAATAAGAAAAGTATCCGTAGATAAAGAAATGGCCAGGTCTATCCTAAAAATGGCAGTAACTAAAAAGACTTATCAAAACTACTCGAAAATAAACAAGAGTTTTCTTCGGTTTTGATTGAGAATTATTACGAAATTATAAAAGAATTAATATCGGGAATAATGGCTGCGGACGGGTACAAAACACTCAGTCACGAAGCGTTAGTTGCATATCTGGAACATAATTACCCTAACTTCACAAACGTGCAGATCCTGGCAATAGATGAGCTCAGAAAACTTAGGAATGACATTGTTTACAGGGGATTTTTTATTGAGCCGTCCTTTATAACAAGAAACAAGGATAAAATCACTCGGATAATCGATTCTTTGTTTAAAGTTTTAGAATCAAAGATCAAATAAACAAAAGTACATTATGGTATCGACAGAAAGCAATTAAAGGGGAAAGAGAATTAAATTATATTCAAATGGAAAAAGTATATAGTGACCTATCTGGACTTGTCGGATATTTGAAAGAGAAAATTAAATTGTATAACAAAAAACTGAGCAAAGAAAATTATATTAAATTCAGCATTGAAAAACTTGAAATATCTACGAGTTTAGATTATTCATTCTTTCAAAATTATAGTTTAAACTATTTAGAAGAAGAAATATGGGATCATAATGATAGATCGAATTTCATTTTAAATGAAGCCAAATCATATAAAGATTATAACGATATAATTTATGAAATAAAACAAAAGCTAGAAAATTTTGGACTTGATAAGGGAAATCCAGAACCGTATCTTGAAAATTTCCTTAATATAGTATTAGGACACGAAAACAATCTATCTAACGAATCAGACGATATAATGGCTCTACTTAATGATTTAGACCATAACGAGTTAACGTATCGCTCAAAGTTATTTTTATATGGGGTGTGCTTAGCAGATGACATAACTAGTTTTGACTTGGATGATTTCACAACTATCAGACGTACAACTAAAGAAGATTTTGAATACAAAGTGCCGCTTAATCTTTATTTAGTAAAAGAAAATCTACATTTTTTAGCAGTAACTAAATATAGAGTTCCATCGGTTGTCATAGAAACGAGAATAAAAACCAAATATAGCTCTTACTGGATCCTTTCGAAAGTAGAGCAAGCTTTGACAATGGCACTGAGATTATTAAATCCTTCTAGAGTAACTATAGGTTTTTTTGAAGCCAAACCAAATTCTATATTTAGTAGTGAGTTTATAGACGATTTGCCAGATCCTATGTATTGGAGATATAGTATTTTTAACATGAAAAATGTATTAGATTCAGATAAATTAAATAAATTGAAGTTAATATTCTCTGAATATCATGAAATACTTAAAACGCATGTCGGATTTTACATATTCGATCAGAATGAAGAAAAAAATATAAGTATAGAACCGATAGGAGTTGCCTTAGATTTTTACAGAGAAGCGCTTCTTGAAGATAAATATGTTGAAAAGCAGATTGCTAGTGCAGTTATGGGTATAGAAGCCTTAATCTTAAAATATAGTGATAATTCAAAAACGGGCAAATTTGTATATCGATGTAAACGCTTAGGAAAATTATTTGGTATTACATTTAATGATTTTGAAAGAGTTTATGATTTAAGAAGTAAATTTGCACATGGTGCTGGAGTGGATTTAGAGTATGGCGATAAATATAACGCCTCACTCGGAATGCTAAATTTTTGTAGACTTTTATTGTTGTTATCATTAGAATTAAAAAAGAAGGGATTGGAAAAAGAAAACTTAATTAAGTTTCTCTTAAATGAAAAAACTACGCCAGATGTTTTAACTGCTATAAACAAGATAAAATCAAGTTATATTTGATTAGCCTGTTAGCTATTAAACAAAAACTATACGCACTATAATTGCAGATATAACACTGACTATTAATGGAATTATGAATTGTTTAAACTTTAAATTAAAACTAAATTTATCATAGATTTTTACATTATATTCATTTAATAATGGATCATTTTTGGCAATATTACTTATTTCATTATGAAGTTTAAAATATTTAGCTACATCTTTATTACTAAAATACATTTCTTTTAGACCATTTTTGAAAAGTCCGATTATCTTCATGCTATTTTTGTGATCCTGAAATAGTTTTGCAGACTGTATCTCTCTTTTGATTAAATTTATAAATAAAGCTTTTGATCGAAAAAATTCTCTTTTTTTAAATACATATTGTTTTGTAAATCCGACTGAGTTATTGCGTAAAAAATATTTTTTGTATTCATTCCAAACTTTATCTGGATACTTTAATGAATTAATTGAGTTATATAATAATTTTATACTTTTGGGAGCATAATTTTTAATTGATCTAGAATTTATAAAATAGAATGCGGATAAAAGCATTATGTATATGCCTATAAAACCTAAAATTAGGTAGAGGAGGTATATATTCTTAGATATTAGAAATATGAACATAAATAGTATTATACTAAATACAAAGTACGAAAAAAGTGCATAGAAATATATATTTATGTAAGAAATGAAGCGATTTTCGCTTTTAAGAGATTTTTTTATTATTTCTAATTCAGTAAATTTGGCAGCTAGTTTATTGGACTTAACTAGCTTTTCGTCCATATCTATCTTTTTTTGATGGTTGCCATTCAAAGTGCTTTTATTTTTGTTTATAGTCAAGATTAAATCTAAAATCCAACCGCCGACCACCCCCCCAAAGACTATGGAAAGATAAGATTGCGAAACATTAAAAAACCCTAACACTACGAAAAGTATAAAAAAGATAAGTAAGATTCCTACGAGATTAATATGTTTTTGATAATCCCTACTGGTTTACCTACCAGATTTTTGTATGTAAATTTTTTAAACCAATCATAAGAATAAATAACAAAAGCGGTTACAAGGCCTATCTCTGTTAAATACACCGTGCCAGGGCTACTCCATTTTAAAAAGTATACCACCAACAGAATGAACGAAAATATTATCACTAGGGCTGCTACCTCGACTATCTTCTTCAAAGCGCTACGATTTAGGTTCCTTTTCATAAGGTATTATGATTATCTTGGTCTTTAAATTTAAGCCTTAAAGCGTACACTTTTAGATAGATAGCACTATCCCAAAAATAAAGTAGCCCCTATCGGATTTGAACCGATGTTTACAGGTTCAGAGCCTGTTGTCCTTGCCGCTAGACTAAGGGGCTATTCTAATATAGAAATGTGTTAAGTCTATTTAATAATTTGTCGATTAAAGGCTTAAATACATATTCTATTCTCATAGATGAATATGCAAAAAAGTATTGAGGAAGTATTAACAGAATTGGATTATCGACTGGAACAGGAAAGAGATGGTAGTATAGACAGCATAATAAACTATATAGAGCTAATTCCAGAGGGTAGAAGCAGTTTTATCAGTTATCTTATAACGAACTACAATGAAAATTCCGGGAAAACCGATAAAACGTATCAAAAGATGGCTAAAAAAAGCACCTCATATTCATTAATAGGGGCGGCCGCAGGTTTTATCACACTTGTTTATGCATTAAAGACCAACTTACCTTTAGTAGATACTGTGAGCATCCTGCTCCCGACATATTCAGCAAGTTATATTGCAACTCGCATTGCATCAAGAAGAAGGGTAGAATACTTTAACGAGTTAGTAAAAAAAGAGCTCCGAGACGGAAATTTAAAGGAAAAAATCCGCAACTTCTACAGAGATTCTCAAAAGATTGAATCTGAGTAATAGACAGCGAGTTTTTTAAACTTTTGCTTCCTTTATCTGTTTCAAGGCTTCTTCTTTGCCCTTAAATCCGTTGAACTTCATGAACTTGCCCTTTTCAAGTTCTTTGTAGTGTTCAAAGAAGTGCTTTAATTTGTTTTTCTGGTATTCTGGTAAATCATTTTCTGTCTTTATCAGAGAAGATGCTGGGTCGACTTTATCGACTGGTACAGCAATAACCTTGTTGTCTTCACCCTCCTCATCGCTCATCTCTGCGACGCCTATAGCGCGGCATTTGACTATAATCCCAGGGTTTATAGGGACTGAGGAAAAAACGAGAACATCCAATGGGTCGCCATCCTTTCCCTCTGTTTGCATTATGAAACCATAATTTGCAGGGTATACCATTGACGTAAAAAGTACTCTGTCTAGGACTATAGCCTCTAAGTCCTCCTTATATTCGTATTTGCAGTTACTCCCAGCAGGTATCTCTACCATTGCGTAGAATGTTTCCGGAAAGTCTTCCGTTTGTTTCATTTCCATAGCTATATTATTTCCAGTTTAAAGTATTTATAGTTAATTGGTTCTTCGAAAGTTGTCCTCATCTGGTTTGGCAGCATGTCTATACTCTGTTCGTTAAGGAGAAATCTCAGTTAAAGGGAGAAGGAGATTAATCAGTTCCTTCTAATAAATTCGTCAACAGCATTTTCGACAATATAACGTGCCTTAACCGCTTCTCCTTCCCGTTTCACCTTGTTTGAGCTGGAAGTTTTTACCAAGTCTTCCAAATAAACTACATTTTTACCAGAAAAGATTCTTGGTACTGATATATCGACAACAAGTGTCTTATCATCTACAGTTACTTTTTGTTTTCCCTTGTAAGCGCAGAAAATCACGCCATACTCTTTGATTTCTTCTTCATTGAAGATGCCATAATCCAGTGAATATTTCTCAGCAAGTTTTCTAGCATTGTCTGGGTTCCTGCTAAATACTTTTCCACCTATCTTTCCACCGGCTGAGAAACCGTTTAGGAAACGCGATGCCTCGCTTCCTGCACCGACAATGCCAATTTCTTTATCAGCATATCGTCTAAGATAGTCAACCGCAAGTGAGTAAATCCCGGTTTTGCCTTTTCCTATCTCAGTTTCTGTTCTGACTTTTTTGCCAGTGTTTATGGCGCTTCGTAAGAGTGGCGAAAGAAAGCTACCTGCCCTTTTTGTCTTGGCATATTCGTCATGTATCGTTCTAACCTGTCCTAATATCTCATTTTCGCCAATCAGCATGGACTCCAGTCCAGATGCAACAGAAAATAAGTGTTTTACCATTTCTCTGCCAGTGTAAATCTCACCTTTTTTATATTTCACACTGTCGTTGATCAGCGCCCCTAAAATGTTTTTTATGTCTTTTTCTGCGTTTTCAGACGCAATATAAAGTTCTATCCTGTTGCAGGTTCTAAGAATCACATATTCACATGCATAGTCATTCAGCATCCTATCTTCTATGTCATATTCGTAAAGTTTGCTTTCATCAACGTTTTTATGCGAATAAACGATTGCGGCGTATCTCATTTTATAACCTACCCATTATACCTATAAATTTTTTTCGTTCAATTTCTGTCTTATCGCTTTTGCCATTGCGTTTATCGTGCTTTCTGAAGTGCTCGGGCATGCGACTCTTTTTAGGTTTATTCCCAACCGCTTGGCATATTCCATATAATCAATGTCTATATCATACAGAGTCTCTAGGCTTTCAGAAATATACCCTACTGGTATAAGAAGGATGTCTTTTATACCTTTATTTGAGAGTTCAGCAAGCTTGTCTTTTACCTCTGGAGTATACCAGGCTTTGTGCTCCCCATTTTGATAAGCCAGACAGAATTCGTTAATACCAGATTTATGTGCGAGCTTTTCCGAAAAAACGCAAAGCTGTCTTTTATATTCCACATCATCCACAGACAAAGGCAAGCCGTGGGAGCTGAATATCGTATAGTACTTTCTGCCTTTGAACTCTTTGACTTTATCACCTATTTTCTCTCTCCACGCGCTATAAAGCTCTTCGTTTGCATGCCAATTGTTTATGAATAAACCATTACCATTAACGTTTTCATTAAATATCTTTTTATATTCTTCACTTCCCGCAATGGATGAAAATGGATGCGCTACTAATCCTATAATCTTCTCGGAGTTGAAGGTTTTTAGCTTGGCGATTCCCTCTGCTATAGAAGGTTTCCAATGTTTCATTCCGACAGCAACGTTCATTTTCAGTGTATTTTCCAGCAGTTCTGCCTGTTTTTCCGTCACTTGTCTAAGCGGTGAAAAGCCAATACTCTCATATTTTTCTATAAACGAGTCGATTATGTCGTTAGGGGCTTCCCTTCCGTGCATTATATCATTGAGATAAGGTTTAATATCCTCTTTTCTTTCCGGAGTACCATAAGCCATCAATATTACGCCGATTTTACTCCCCATCTTAAGTTAAATAATTCAAAGTTTATAATTATTTCAGATAGTTGTAAAATTTGGTAATACTCTTGTAATATCTACATTTTCCTTTAATATCTCCGTCTCACTATATAGATATGAAGGGGGAAGAAAATGAGGAAATCAGAATTAGAGAAGATGCTTGGGCCGCGGGATAACAACAGAAAAAAAGGCTACGGTAAATACTACGCGGCTATATCCGGGACATTCGCAACAGGCAACGCAATGGCATATCTGGCATACGGCATGCACGGACTTTTTGACGCGATCGGCATAGACTTCATAACGCTTGGTTTTACGCTTTACGAGCAATTGAAAATGACGCAGGAAAACGAGAAGATAGACCATTACATCGAGGAGTTGCACGATATCCAGATGGAAGACAAGATAGCCTTGATTTCATTGGGTGGAAGCAATACAAGCCATGAGAAGGCGTCAAAAATAGGTTACATCGCCTACCAGCTCTTAAAGGATGACGTGGGTAAAAACGACACCATAGAATCGGATAAAGGACTAAATCCCGACGCGATTTACAGGCTTGAGAACAGCGGATACGTGAAAAGAGGGTTGCTTGGGCTAAACCTGACGAAAAAGGGAAAGCTCGCATACTATTCCATATTCAATGGACTTGAAAAGGAAAGTAGAGAGGTCTTCTACCTATTGAAACGACTTTACAAGGCTCCTGAGCAAGACATAGTTTCAGTATACAAGCTTTACATCCAGCAAAATGAGAAAAAGGATAAGTCTTAAGCTTATATATGAAAATTGACTATAATTATTAATATAGTGATTATGGATTTTATATCTAAGATTCTGAAGATGGATGAAAGCAAGGATTCCGGTATTTCAGAAAGCTCCATTTATTCCGTTCTCTTTGATAAGATTGGATACTCAATAAAAAGTGGCCAGCCAGAAATAAGTGACAATGACTGGCTTTACAAAACCGGGGAGATTTACCTAGAATTGTGTAAGCGCATGGGATACAAATGCACGGATGATATTTACAAACCGCTAAACGACGCACTTTCAAAGTATTTTAAAGATATGGACACTGATGACGATGTGGCAACAAAGTGGGAAAGATATCACAATACTAAATTTAGAGAAAGTAAGGACATCTACGATGATGACGATGTGGCAACAAAGTGGGAAAGATATCACAATACTAAATTTAGAGAAAGTAAATAGAGTTCTCTTCAAACGACACGTTTCTTGCCATTAGTATCTTATTTACAATACTATGTTGAATCATTGGAGCAGATAATAAAGCTTTTAAATCACAACTTTCTAAATAGTTCTGATAGCGTCCATAGGCCAGCGGCAAATCCCGTTCCCTTTTCGAACACGGAAGATAATCGCTGGTGCGTCTTATGAGTACTTCGTAAAAGAGGGAAAGTAAGTTGGCGCTACACTATTTAAAAAAGCTTAAATACTTTATTGTGTATCTTATTCGTTTATGCAAGCAAACAAACACGCCGGTAAACCCGTAAAAGAACCACAGAGAAAAACTGTAGAATTACAAGAGAGAAAGATAGTAAGGATTGCGGATACTGATTTAGATGGCAGTAAAAAAGTAAAGGATCTTCTTAGATCTATAACAGGAATAAGCTTCTCATATTCAAACGCTTTGATAAGGGCTCTGAACATACCCGGTGATAAAAAGCTGCAGGATATGGATGAGAAAGAGCTAAAGGAACTTAAAGAAGCACTTTCCGATCCATTTAAGTATAAACTTCCACACTGGATATTTAACTGGAGAAGGGATGAGGAAACAGGCTCGGATTACCATCTTCTTAGCAACGATCTTAAATCAAAGACGACAATGCGTATACAGAAGATAAAAACAAGCAGGTCATATCGCGGTTACAGACATTCATTTAACTATAAACTGAGAGGACAGAAGGTCAAGTCGAGAGGTGCAAACTTCCATGGAAGGGTCGGCAGTTCTCTTGGAGTTGTAAAGAAGAAGGAGCAGCCACAGGCTGGAGCTAAGAAATAGATATGGGAACAGCGAAAAGGCCGTCAAAAAAATACAAATCACCTTTGAAAATATGGGACAAGCCAAGAATAGAAAGGGACAGTGCACTAAGGAAGAAATATGGATTTAAGAATAAAAAAGAGCTTTGGAAAGTGGAATCTGTACTTAGAAACTTAAGATTAAAGGCTAGGGAACTTGTAGGTTTGAAAGCTTTGAACCTAGGTAAAGAAGAGGAAAAAGAATTCATAGCGACGTTAAGCAAGAGAGGGCTTGTGGCAGCCGACGCAACTGTGGATGATGTCCTTGAGTTGAACCTTGAAAATCTTCTAGACAGGAGACTTCAGACTTTTGTTTTAAAGAAAGAGATGGCTAGAAGCACAAGAGAATCAAGACAGATAATAACACATAGGCACATTACTGTGGATGGAAAGATAATAGACAGTCCAAGTTATATGGTTAAAAAAGATGAAGAGGACAAGATAGACTATTCGAGTACATCTTCATTATCATCACCGACACACCCGATAAGAGCTAAAAAGGAGGAGCAACATCAATAGATTATGGAAAACAGAGTAGGTATAGCACACGTGTATGCCACAATGAACAATACGATAATACATGTCACTGACATCAGCAACGCACACACTTTCTCGATAAAGAGCGGTGGTTCGCAGGTCAAGGCAGATAGGTTGGGATCATCACCAAGAGCGGCTATGGATGCAGCTAAAAAAGTTGCAGAGGAGATAATAGCAAAAGGAATAAGAGATGTTTACGTAAAGGTAAGAGCGGTAGGCGGAATAGGCTCAAAGACAACGGGACCAGGGGCTAGACCAGCAATAAAGGCTTTGGAAAGGAGCGGTATACGAATACTCAATGTTGAAAATGTAACGCCGGTGCCGCATGACGGTTGTAAAAGAAAAGGCGGTAGAAAAGGGAGAAGGATGTAAAAAATGGAAGTTGAAGTACTCGAAAACAAAGGGAACGCGGCAAAATTTGTGCTTAAGAACTTTAATGTTTCACTTGCCAATGCGATAAGAAGGACTATAATAAACGGCGTAAAAACACTTGCGATAGAGGATGTCATGGTTTACAAAAATACCAGTTCTATGTACGATGAGGTTCTTGCAGCAAGACTTGGTTTGATTCCAATAAAAACACCTGTAGAATTGAAAGATAAGGGTAAGTTCTCTTTCAAGTTAAAGGAAATGGGACCTAAAGCTGTGCATGCTTCTGATTTGATTCCATCTGATAAGGATGTTACTCCAGCAGCACCTGGAATGCTAATAATAAACCTAAGCGAAGGGGAATCATTAGATCTAGAAGCTGAGACAGTATGGGGAAACGGAGAAGCTCACACTAAGTTTACTCCTGCCCACGTATTCTATCATTTTTATCCGAAGATAACGATACCAGATAGCAAGGTAAAGGGTGCATCAAAGATAGCTTCGCTTTGTCCAGTCGATATTCTTGATGGAGAAAAGGATACTCTTTCCGTAAAGAAGGGAAAACTTTCTGACTGTACACTTTGTAAGGCATGTGAGGATTATGCGGGTTCGGATGTTATAAATGTGAGTTCTGATACTAACAAGATAGTTTTTGATATAGAAAGTTGGGGTCAGCTCGGAATAAAAGACATTATGCTTGAAACAATGTCCACATTGGAAGGGGAAGTAAGCGAGATAGCGGAAAAAATCTAACCAGCATACGCCTTTTTATTCTAACACATACTATTCTCATAATGAGAGAGAGAAATTTAACGGCATTGTACGTTTTTTCACTCTTTATCGTTTTTTTTGTTATACTTGCATCCGTAATCTTCGTCGTGCTTGTAGAAAGTGGTATAATACCTTTAGGCATGCAGCCGTTGTCCGTAAGCAGTTTTTCATGCACACAATCCGGCACAGTTGTCAATCTTCATAAGTCCGTTCAAAATAAATTAAATGTGACAGCAGTGGCTATGGTTGTAGGAAGTTCGTCAGTGACTATCAGAACGAACTACACGTTGATCAATAGCTCTTCCGTGGTTTATTTACCTTATAAATGCCTTTCATCTAACTATGTAAAAAGTATCAGTGTCTACTACTCTGATTACGTTTCTGTAGAAAATCCTCAGAACAATATAAATGACTTTTTCTCCAAGCTTATATCTGATACAAGGAGTTAATTTCCATTAAGCAGGTTGT
This sequence comes from Nanobdellota archaeon, assembly GCA_021811735.1. GTDB lineage: Archaea > Nanobdellota > Nanobdellia > Parvarchaeales > Parvarchaeaceae > Parvarchaeum. The sequence goes on from JAJZNK010000001.1 coordinate 12,235, forward strand.
CTTTCAGGATCCCTCTTGATCTAAGTGAATCCCATTCATTCTTGTTGTACCTGTAAAGAACGTCAGCTTTTTTCTCATGTTCAATTTGCCATGGTTTTATAAGAACAATATCCCCTTCATTTATCCACAGATAACGGCTCAGACTACCTTTTACCTGGCATAGTCTTATCTTATCATCAGCACATTTTACGTACATTCTACCGAAGCCGAGCATCTGCGTAACATACCCTAGCATCTCGTCGTTTTTCGGGAATCTGAACCTTGGAACTTCTGTCATGTATTAAGAATGCTCTTTTATCAATTATAAAGCTTATCTCTCGTGTTATGCCACCATATATAATTTATCTTAAAACAAACTTAGTATTATATGAGAAACATGCAAGAATCACGAGAGAAGATCATAAGTCAGTTAAATTCTATAGTAGTTCCGCTAAATTCTGTAGAACTTTATAGCGATTATGACGGATTAGATTACTTGGGAAAACGTACAAAACATGCAAAAATAGTAGCTCTCGGCGAAGTTACCCATGGCTCAAGTGAGATATTCAAAATGAAAACTAAAATAGCCCGCTATCTTATTGAGACTTGCGGGTTCAATGTTTTTGCTATGGAAGCTAATATGCCAGAAGCATATAGACTAAATGATTATGTATTAAGAGGAAAGGGCGACCCCAAAAAACTTTTAGCAGGGATGATATTCTGGACTTGGAACACACAAGAGGTATTAGATTTTATCAAGTGGATGAGGAAATATAATGTCAATCATTCTAAGAAAGTGATGTTCGCTGGTTTTGATATGCAATATTATTCTGGCGCCATTTCTGAATTAAGGAGAATATGCATCGATTGCAAAGCTGAATACATTGTAAAGTCACTTAATGATTTGGAGGTTAACTTAGACAAGCGCAATCAAGTAAGAAATTATAAAATAACTCATTATACAAAGAAAGAATGGCAATACTTCAGAAAAGAAGTCTATACCCTTAGAGAATTTGGAAATAAAAACATAAAAGATCCAGCGGACAAGACTTGGTTTTTACAGTGTGTAAGAATTATCGAGCAAGCTATCACATTCTCGTGGAATCTTAGAAATATTAATTACAGAGACAAATGTATGGCAGAAAATCTGCTTTGGATTGCAAATAATACTGCAGGTTCAAAGATAATTACTTGGGCGCATAATTGGCATATACAAAAGAAGGGTAAAGTGATGGGTTATTACATATCCAAACAAATTAAACAAAAATATATGGTAATAGGATTTGCAGTTAATATCGGAGAATACACGGCTCTACACTTGAAAACGTTAAAGTTGTCGGTCTATAGTCTACGGACACCACCTACAAATAGTTATGAATATTACCTTCATCTTGTTGGCAAGCCACTGTTTCTGTTGGACTTTAAACGACTTAATCTAAATGCAGAGAGTGGTAAGCTCTTCAAGAAAAAATTAAAGTTCAGGTCACTAGGTTCAGTCTTTTATCCCATAGAGTTCTATCGGCAATCCATAATATGGCGCTTTGATATGCTGGTGTTTATTGAGAAATCTTCTCCAACTAACTTACTATTAAAACATTGAAATAAGGGTCAAAATGGCAACTTCCTCGACTAGATTCATCTAAATTAGGTAGATTTGTGCATGCTTTATACCGTTTATCTCTAGGGTGTTTGAGAGATTTATTATTTCCTCCTTTATCGCCAATTCAACTATCTTATTTCCAATGAGATTTACGTTTTTTCCTTTAGAGATAATATCTTTTATTTCTTTCCATTCAAGTTTTTCATTACCATAAAACTCGGCGGATATATTGAATTCTATCTCCCTTTCTGGGTCACTCACAGTCGTTCCGACAAGGTCGCTGTCGCATGCTGCAACTATCTCATTTGAAGTATTCTTGCCGTGTACTTTAATCGAGAATACCATTACTTTATTCTCCCTACAGGGTATTCCGCGCCGCATCCGAGACATTTTACAAAGTAGTTTTTATCAACTTTATTCATCTGTGTATCAGGAGAGTTGCACTGCTTGCACACTACAAATTCTTTTATGTACTGTTTTATCTTATCGTTTACGAGCCTCATGGAAAATCTACCGCCTAATGTAATTTTCCCATTGTCATCTATCTGTCCTGGCGCAGTAAGTTCATGCATGAGATATTTAGAGATGTGACTTACTGGTCGGTTTATGTATTTTGAAAGTTTATCAAGAAAAACCACTGTCTTCTGTCCGACCTGCTGAACATCTACTTCTGGAGGATTGAACCTGTCTGATTTGTTTTCTTTTCTTTCTTTCAATATGTTACTTACAAGTTCATCGTATTCCATCTTATTTAATAAGCTGCATGTTTTTTATGCTTTCTATCTTGTTTAAGCAGTACCTGCTTAAATTTATCTTCTTTATGTTACTCATGGATAAAGTTACTGTGTCATTGTAAGTGTCGATGTCCCCTATTACTTCAACCAAGTCTCCTTTTCTAAAAGTATCTATATCTTTGAACATGCTGCTTTGGAAATGCACAAGTATGCTTGAAAAAGTATCATCTAATATTAGATACCCTCCTTTCGTTTCAGAGTTTATTTCGATAACTGCTATGGATCCTACAATATGCATACGGTATATCTTTGCTGACTTGTATATGACATAACTTCCGCTACTATCGCTCCCTTTCTCAGCATCTTTTATTACGTTCACTGGCAGCATAAAATAAGTATAGTCCATATCAAAGCAACTTTATAAAGGAAGGTTTTGGTTCAAATACTTCTCCCTCTCTTTTAAGAACCGATATAGCAGAATCAACTCTATCACGGTCTATTCCCGCTTTCTCTGCACTCTCATAGATTTTAGCCATGGAAACCGAGCCACCCATAGGCATCGAATCCACCTCACTTTTTATCATAGCCTTTACAGTTAAGACTGTATTTCTCTGTGAGGAAGGGATACCCGTGATTACTCTGTCTATATCAAGTTCTCCAGTGCTACTATCTATTCCTACGTCTCCAAGGTAAGACATCATCAAGTCAACCGCACGTTTTGCATCCTCAATGGTTGCATAATCAGATAAACGCACTTTAGCGCTAGCTTCGGTCAGTCTTACAATAGCCTCAAGCTGCCTTGCAGAAATAGGTATAGGTTTTACCTCCTCTCCCTCAGTGGAGTATTGGGATCTTAACTTAAGATAGAATTCCTCTATTACTTTCATTGCTTCCATGGATAATTTTGGTTTTATGTTTTGTTTTGCATAAGCTATATATTTTTTCATTATGTTCGGTGGTATCTCCGGTTTGTTTTTGTTTATATCTCTGTTAGCTTCCAGTATCCTCTGAGCTATTAAGGCATCAGTTTCTCTATCAGGTCTGTCTTTCAGTATAAAGATAAGGTCGAAACGGTTTATAAGTGTAGGAGGAAGCTCTATCTGCGATGATATGACATCGAACGGATTAAATCTCCCTAGCTTTGGATTTGCGGCTGCAAGGACACTCGTCTGCGCGGAAAGTGTTGCGTGTATATTTGCTTTCGAGATACTGATTGTCTGCTGCTCTAATGCCTCGTGCATTGCTACCCTGTCGTCTTTGTTCATCTTATCAAGCTCGTCTATCATAAGCAGACCTTTGTTGGTGAGTGGAAGTGCTCCCGCTTCCAGTATGTAGCTTCTCGTTGCATCATCTTTTATTATAGTAGCAGTCAAACCAGCGGCACTTGAACCCATCCCCACGACGTATCTCGCTTTCGGAGCTATACCTGTGACGTACTTAAGGAGAGAGCTCTTCGAAGTTCCGGGGTCTCCCACTAGTAAAATATGGATGTCTCCTCTGATTACGCTGTTTCCAGAGGAAGCGGCTTTTCTTACCCCGCCGAAAAGCTGCATTACTATCGCCTCTTTTATGTTGTCGTGTCCGTATATGTTTGGGGCAATAGAGCTTTTGAATTTCGTGTATATCATCTTATCGTTTGCGAGTTCCCTTATTGCTAGTTCCTCTTCCTTTGTGACTAAGATATCCTCGTAGCCTTGCTCAACTGCTTCCACATAAGACGCAAGTATGAATATATCAGATGTATTGGATTTTTTACCGCTTGGATAATAGACTGCGCTTTCATTTACTATTCCGGATACGACAACTTTGTTTCCAGGTATGATATTTCTCTCAAATTTTGGATCAACAAGGTCTTTCTTTAATATTATGTTTATGTGTTCTGGTTGCTCTCCACCTTCTAAATCCTCCGGCGCCTCTTCAAGCATTATCCTTTGAGTATCTACCAGATATTTTCTTGCCACCTTGAACCTTCCTTTTTTACCGCAGTTGGTGCATATCGAAGGGGCTCTTTGAGTCATTTCTTTTTGTTCTACTTTTGTTAGATGTCCACAACTTTGGCATTCAAAGTCAATCGACGCGGCGACGGGCCTTACACTCGCGGCGGTTTTTATTAGCCCCTGTACCTGTATTAGTAAACCGATGTGCTTGCTTCTTATCTCCCTTACCAGCATTTGTGTATTGTTAGGCAGATTTTTTATTCGAATCTCTATTTCAAGGTTTTTATGGGGGATAGAGGTTTCGTTTACAAAATATTTTATAGTATCCAGTGTTTCTTCCGGTTTTTTTAATAGTTGATCTCCCAGCTCCGGAGAAAACTGGTCGATGTCGTTGAAATCAAGAACTATCGCGTTTTTATTCGTGGTAAGTACTTCCTTTATCTTTTCTGTAAGCCTCTTGTTTACAAAGTTCCCTATTATTTCGTCTATGTCGTTTTTCATACTTACTTCATGCCGATGACCTTAAGATAAAAGCACCGGTATTTTTCATATCCTTCTTATGTCTTCCTTTTATTAAGCTTTTTAAATTTATATTTTTAAATTCTGAGCAAGCTGCATGAAAAACATCCCAATCAAAACGCCTATTGCGGCGCCGGCTATAATATCCCTAGGGTAGTGGGATTTTATGTATAACCTGCTGTACATGACTATAATAGCGAATAGAAGGAATGGTATGAAAAGAACATTTCCAAAAAACACCGTTGGAAAAAACATCGCCACGGCGGAATGGCTCGATGGGAAATGTCGCTTATTCAGTCTAAAGGTCCTTTTATAAAAACTCCTTTTTAATGCTTCTTCTGGCCGTTTTCCCTTAAAAAACATTTTAAGACCCTCTGAAAAGACTGCAGCAGCCACAACGCCTGCAAATAAAAGAACCGTCATTTTCAAAGTGGGCTCCATAAGCACACCTATAAGGATTTCAAACGTGAACACCTCTATAGGATATCTCTCTATGAGTAATGAAAACGTTTTGAATGCGTCACTTTTCATGTTTTTCCGAAAGATAAACCATTCTATCCGCTCCGACAATCTCCGGTAAAACGACTTCATCAGCTCCTAGTTCCTTGAACTTGTTGACGTTTTTCAGCATATTGCATCGAGTTATTATTTTTATATTCTTGTTCGATTCCTTTGCGTTCAGAACAGCTATAAAATTGTCTACGTCCTGTCCCAAAGCTGCAAATACGCCTACAGCCTTAATGGCATTCGCCATCTTGAATGTTCTCTCGTCAAGGGCATTCTCCTTTATGACGTTGAATCCAAGCTTTTTTAGCTCCATCGATCTCACATCATCGTTTTCAACTATGAGAACCTTTTTCCCTTTTTCCTTGAGAAGGCTTGCGACCCTCTCCCCTATCCTTCCTCCACCGCAGATTATGTAGTGGTTTCTGAACCTAAGTCCCTTTGCCATATAGATAACACCTCCAAATTCATCCCTTAAAAACGATATCAAGAATTCCAAAAGGTAAACTGCAAAAACGCCAAGGAAAAGCGAAAGAAAAAGTAGCAGTATACCGAAGCTGGAACTGAAATGGAAAGTCTCAAGGGCTATACCGACGGTTTTCATAGCCAGAATAAACCCTATCTTTTCCTCTTCCGATATCAGACTCGTTATTAAAAGAAAGATTATCAAAAGGACCACTGCTGCTATTATAAGTTTTTGCCCATTCTCTCGCATTTGGTCCATAATATAATTTAAGGTATTGTATATTATAAGGTTAATATTGTATATCTTTGTATTGGTTGGCTTTGCAAAAATTTATAGAAGCATTGTCGTTCCGATTCTTGACTGGTCGGATTCACTCCTTTATTTCCATCTCTATGTTTACTTCTTTAGGGACGGTGGTCTTCATGATAAGGTGCAATGCCTTAGGATCAGCCTGCATGTCTATCACTCTTTTGTGAAGCCTAAGCTCCCACGTTTCGTAGCTTTCCCTTCCAGCTCCGTTCGGGGCTCTTCTTGTAGTTACTTTCAACTTTTTTGTTGGAAATGGAATAGGTCCGGAAATAGCCGTGCCAAGTTTCTTAGAGATATCTATTATATCATTGCATACACCTTCTAGTTTTTTCGAATCTGTCGACGTCAATTTTATTCTGGCTTTTTGCATATCTTTATTAAGAACTTCCACGAGTATTTAAGCTTTTTTGCAAGTTTGTGAGAATGAGTAGCAATAACTATAACAGTAGAGAATTACAGTATACCTGCGTCAAATATTGTAATACTGCGTAGGATTAAGTTTATAAATACTAGTTTACATATAAAGCTATAATAATTGGAGGTAAGCTGATTTATGGTAGATGAAGCTAAAGGATTGGATAGTCAAGTTTTCTCTGTGATTGAGAGAATAAGAGCGAAAGGTGGCTCAATCAAGAAGGGAATAAATGAAGTTACGAAAGTATTAGAGAGAGGCCAGGCAAAATTGGTTGTATACGCATCCGACGTTTCTCCAAAAGAGATAACGATGCACATTCCTCTTCTTTCAAAAGATAAGAACGTTCCATGCATTGCGGTTAGCAGCAAGGTTGAACTTGGAAAAGCATGCGGAATGGGAATAGGGACTTCTGCTATAGCAATAGTTAGTCCTGGTGAAGAGGCCCATTCGATGGATGAACTCATAACTAAGATAAAGAACTTATGAAAAAGCAGCAGAAACAGCAGGGAATTGCAAAAAATGAAAACTCAGAACAGCGTTTCATGGATGCATATCCCTCCGAAGTCATAGAAATAGTTGGAAGGCACGGAGTGGCCGGTGAAGTTACTCAAGTCAGGTGCAAAGTGCTTGCCGGTATGGATAAGGACAAGATAATAAGAAGGAATGTTCGTGGGCCGGTGATAATAGGAGATGTATTGATGCTAAAAGAGACAGAAATGGAGGCAATGCCGATAAGGTAATATGAAATGCAGTTTTTGTAAATCCGAGATTAAAAAAGGAACGGGGCTGGTTTACGCCAAAGTTGATGGAACAGTATATAATTTCTGTAGCAGGCGATGTAAAGAATATACTGTAATGAAGAAAGACCCGAGAAAATTCAAGTGGGCTGCCAAAAGTGAGAGCAAATAAGATTTATTCTGTAAATTACTATTATTAGAATGAAAAAGAACGGCATATCGGAACTACTTGCGTTCGGAATGTCTGTGATTATACTTATCCCGATTGCAGTAATAGCCTATTTCATAATAACTTCCGGTGCGAATAAAGTTACATCTTCATCGGAGTCGGTGGGAGTTTATGTTTCTACAGCTATTTCGGCGTTGCAGAGCGGCAATTCAATTGTTTTGCCACCAAATTCACCCAATCTGCCAAAAGACGTTTTTCTTAGCCAGTTTTACGGCGACAGTTCCTGTATGAGTTATGTATATCAGTTGTCAAGGGAGGCTATACTAATATCACCGTCAAATCCTTCCACGCTTTCAAACAAGTATTTTATGTGTATAGGGACTTACAATCCATCTGCAATCGTTCCTAATCAGGCTATATGGAACTTTCTGCCGACGACAGGAGTTGATAATGCGTCGTTCCCAGGATGGTTCCCATCGGTTGGAAACTATAATTCAAAGACAAGTTCTCTGGCTTCTGGCATAAACGGCTCTACAGGAACGCTTTCTTATTTTATACAGCCATCAAATCCTCAATCCACACTTTCACAGTCCTGCATCTCATTTTTCAACGCCACAACGCAAAACTATGGGTATGGACAGCCTGGCGCATACATAACTACGATTACCTGCGCTCCGTTGACCTACAACAATAAATCTGCGTTTGTAAGCGTGATACCTCCGTCCTGTTCTGGGACATGCGGTAACAACCCGATGGCATTTTTATACGGTAATCCAGGTTATATAAAGTTCCAGGAATGTAGTTATGGTGGGGGCAATTCACTGCAGTGCAGGTTTAGCATAAGTTGATATGGATATTACTTTAGAGGGGATATTGATAGTGATAATGATGGTCGTAATCTTATATTTCATAGTTTCCGAATACTCGGCCTTCTTCGCACCGAAATCATCGCTGCAGTATTACAACTCCTTGGTTGGTATGGCAGACTCCGCATGCACCTCAATCCAGACCGCATCGAATGTACAGTTCTCGTCCCCACAGATTCTGGTTTTTCAGATATACGGTTCCCAGGCCTGTAGTTCAGCGCTTAGTCCACGTTCCTATATTTTTTCACCGACGTCTTCAGCCCTATCAGCACTGCAGGGGAACTATGATCTGTGTTATGCAACTGTAAGTAATCCGACGGGACTTGGAGTATCAAGCGGAAGCCAGTATTTTTTCCGACAGACCTCAAGCGGGAATGTAAACTTTTACCTTGCGAAGAACAATGCTTTCTCCGGCCTTGGAAATCTGTCTGAGGCGAACAGCCAGTTGTCCAGCAACGGCATTGAAGCCAACATCTCCTCGATTTCCTCGATAATACTCACTGCCGTAAGCTCTGTGATCCCGCAGAACTACTCATTTAGTTTGAACCAATACTCCAACAGGACTGTAAACGTTCAGGTTTACTTCAACGGCTACAGCTCATGTTCTCTTTCCTATTCTGATTTGAATGGTTTGAAGTCTTTGTCGTTTGTTTCCCCCTGTCAGCAGACTGTGAACAACGTAACTATACTCGTTACACCAGTATCCAATAATCCGACAGTTTATCAAGCCAACATAACTGCGAATGTTAATGCAAATCCTTCTCAAAAAATCCTTTCGCAGCAGTGTGCGGCTTTGCCGTCGCTCGTCAATGAAGGGGTGATCTCAAATGGCACCATAGTCTGTGAGCCGATGCTTTGTGGCGGACAGTCATTCATGCTTGCAGATCAGAGTAACAAACCTTTCCTCGGGCTGTATGGCGGCTCTTACACCTTTCTGGGGGTGCAGTCAGGCGTGAACGACCTACAGATTGTAAATTCCTACAGTGAACGGCTGTTAAATATTTCTCTATTTAGTAACACAGTTTTTGAAGCAAATGGATTGCCTCCCGGAATTTTATGGAGCGTCACTTATAACGGCGTAGAAAAAACGAGTAGAACTAATCTAATTTCATTTTCAAATTCATATGGGAACTACAGTTTTAGTGTACCAACTTCAACTGGTTCTGTAGGGTCCGGCCCGGGAGTCTATGTCCCATCCAGTAGCAAGGGTTATGCGTTACAGGGTTCGCTAGTTTACGTGAATTTTACACTTTCATACAGTTAGCCTGTCTTTGATTAGTGCTATTTCTTGGTCACAAAGTCCGCTTATGTGAATTTTAACAGCAGCTAACATTTAAATTGTAATAAAATTAATAATTATTAAAATAACGAAGGCATTTCGTTGTTCGAAAGGACTAACAATGCCGCTGGTGAATTATGGCGAAAGTTACAGTTACAATATGCGACATATGTAAGCAGAAGATTGCTACAAAGACTTGTCCAGTATGTGGAAAGGATCTCTGTGAAGCGGATGTAAAATCATTTGCAGTTGATGTAGGATTAAGATTTGGTCAAAGGATGCAGATCTACAACGGATACATGTGCGATGACGATTACAGAAAACTAGAGGGAAATCTCGGTGGAACGCTTGCAAAGATAAGCGAATCATTGAAATCGCAAATCGATAACATAATAAAGGAAAGCGTAGCCGCTTAAGTGAGAAAACCTCAGCTATAGTGCAGTGAGATTTGACAGGTTGATTGAATACATTGTGAGTGATTATCACAGGCTTGCGTTTAGTAAGCTTTATTAATTTCTCATGTTTAGAATTATGATACCCTGCGTAGCCCAATGGTAGAGCGACCGGCTGTAGAATTACCAAGTGCTGTTTATCAGTGCAATGAAGAGTTTCAGCTGTAGAAACCGGTAGGTTGCGGGTTCGAATCCGGCCGCAGGGATTATTTTTTAATCCTTTGAATAAAGTTTTTTAGTTCGTTTACATTTCTCGCAACGTAATCCACGGATCCGAAATTTTCCATGAATATCTCTTTTTCTCCGAATAAAACGTTTACAGTGTAGCAAGGAGGGAAAACTTTCTTTGCAATCTCAAGGTATTTGCTACGGTCATCAATATAAATTATCGTGAGTTCCTCAAGGTTATCTATCCTATTTTCCAATTTGGCGCATTCTATAGCAGAGGCTATTGAAATTGCATCCTTCCTTTCCGTCATGATTATCTTATCAAAATATTTTTCAAGGCCATTAGATGTGATTTTCATCTTCTGTCTTTTCACGTCCTCAAAATACTCGGTAAATAATATGTTATAGTTGCCGTTAGATGATAGCAGCACATCCTCTATGTTTTCAAATTTTTTAGGTATCCTTTCGAGGTCTTTGACATAGTTCTTACCTTCTCTCTCTGCTATTTCTACCCCTTTGTTCGAAAGCCAGGCGATTTTATAGTTTTTGTCGAGGTCTGATCTTTCAAGATATGAACCTATAAGCGAGAGTGGCAGTTGATACGGAAAGTCATATCCAGCGTGTTTCCTTATCTTTATACCCTCATAGTCCATTTTCCTCAAAAGATCCATTTCTCTTATATCATTGTCATCTATCTTTATCCCTAGTCCTTCAAGTTCCTTCGATAAGCTGGTTATGAGTTTTTTCTGTGCCATCTCAAACACTTCATTTGTGTTTATAAGTGTGGAATCAAGGTCCCACAGAATCAAGTTTTTACTTTTCATAGCATTATTAGATTGTATAATTTATATATAATTATCGGCTGACAAATATCATACGGCCTTTTTCCTTGTCATCCAATCTGCAGAATCCGAATCGTTCAAACTGGACTATCTGACCTTCTTCCAGGTCCTCGTAGGTCTTTTCAACAACACCATTTATTTCTGTAAGGCTGTTTTGATTAAAACTTCCGTCCTCGTTTAGCAGGTCTCCGACCTTCGTAACTGATATAGGTACATTCTGCTCTGTTACCCATTGCACTATCTTTTCACCTTCATTGTGTTCAATGCTGTGCATTTTGCAAGTTATAAGTTCATCTTCTTTGTCCAATATCTCAATGCTGTAAAGGTCCTTTAGCCTGATTACATCTCCGATATCCATCGATACAAAGTCCGATCTGTTAACAAAAAATACTCCATTTGTCTGGACTTCCCTGAAACCTAGGTTACCAGATGGATGAAACTGCAGTTTAGCCTTAACTGGCTGGGCATCCTTTACTGTAAGCTTTATGGGGTTCGGGACAAAGAATAGCCTTTTCGCGCTGCTGTCTATGATTCTTCTGTTGAACGTGAGCAGCATTTCCAGGTTATATTCATGTTCGGATGAGGAATATCCCACTTCTGTGAGAAAATTCTTTATGGCTGCGGGTTGTATGCCTCTTCGTTTCATCGAACTTATAGTCGCGAGTCTTATGTCATGCCAGTTTTTAATGTATCCCTGGTTTATCAACTCCCTTACCTTTCTTTTTGACGTAAGCGTGCCCTTGAAATTGAATCGACTGTATTGTATGATATATGGCTCCTTAAAACCAAGTTCCTTTCTCAGTTTGCTCTGGAGAGTCGTCTTGAATTCGTTGCTCCTCAGTACATGTGTTATCCCACAGAGTTCATCCTCTATTACGCTTGCGAAATCATAAAGTGGCCATACAGTGTAAGGTTTGTATTCTGTTTTTATGACTCTCATAAGGTTTGGGTCTCTAAGAGCACTGTCTTTATCCCCCATATTGCCTTTGAACCGGAAAGTTATCTCTCCATCGTTGAATTTTCCATTCTTTGCGCTGTTCCAAAGATCCATGTTCTCTTCAATAGTCCTGTTTCTATGTTCACATTCAGTTCCTTTTTCTCTGTTTTCTTTTATAGTATCGGCATTGCATGAACATGCGTATATTTTTCCCTTTTGTATGAGCTGTTCAGCAAACCCATATATTTTGTCCATATCGCTGCTTATGAATTTTTTCTCGTCCCATTTTATGCCGAGCCAAGCTAGGCTTTCCTCAAAGTTTTTTACGAATTCTTCCTCGACTAGATTAGGATTGGTGTCTTCGAATCTCAGCCATAATTTTCCATGGTACATCTCTTTGTAAAGATAGTTTATGGTAAATGACAATGCGTGCCCCCAGTGCATATATCCCGATGGTTCAGGAGGAAGTCTTAATACAACGCCCTTTTCGCCGTTGGGCAGGGGCTTCAACCCAGTTTTTTCTTTTTCTTCTGCTCCGCCTTCGTTTAAGCCAAACGATTCAGCGAGTTCCTTTATCTTCTCAACAGACATGGAATTCACTTCAAGAACTGCGCTGTCGGCAGCTTTTTTCAATTCCTGCATTTCCTTTACCAAGCCTTTGTCTTTCCCGAGCATCTCTGATACAACGGACGATGTTCTGGCTTTGCCATCATGTAAAAAAGCATTTCTCACAGCAGATTTTTTAATCTCTTCTTCATTTATCATATTGTTTGTTTTAGGCCTCTTAAAATAAAGCTATTTACCAGATAAACACCTTTTTAAATCAATATGTGCTTAAATAAAGTATAATAGGAGGTATTATGGCAGATTTCGTAAGAAAAAGTTCAGTAAAAGAAGAAGTCAAGAAAGTCGGTAAGGACATGAGATGCCCAGACGACACAATTGAAGGTCTTGACAAGTTTGTGAAAGAGACTATCGCCAAGGCAGTAGCAAGGGCTAAATCCGACGGCAGAAAGACTCTTAGAGCACACGACTTCTAAGTAGGTTTTTTTTGTTTTTTTGTTTTTTAAAGTTTTTATTCTTTTGATGCGATATTAAATCATGGTAGACATAGCGCTGATTTCAGGGGTTATCATCATAGTCATCGCGATAATAACGTTTATACGGATTTTGAAACCAGCTTTGGAAGGCGTAGTGGTCATAATCCTTATTTTTGTTGGCAGTGCATTGATATTTCATTCTACTCCCATTCTGGGCCTGCCAGGCTACAGTTTACCTGTAAATATTGGGCCCAATATAGTCGGAGTTTCTGCAGGGATAAACAATACAAGCGACATAATAATATTCAATGCAAACGCAGTGTCAATATCCAAATTCTCAGCTTCCGTCAATAATCATTCGCTTACAATACTGAACAATGGTACCTCGATACCTGCGGCAAAGTTCGGTGTGGTTGTCGTCAAAGGGCTGAAGTCAGGTCTCATAAAGCTTCAGGCTTATTCGGTAGTCTTAGGTTTCCCGGTTTCATCTTCAAATTCAACTTATAATTACGTTGGCTGATATCCAAACCCAAAAGACGGCAAAATTATTAATCATATGGCTGTCTTGGATACGTATGGTTACAAATAGGCTCGTGCATAAACACATAAAAAAGAGACTTCATTCAATCATCAAAGGACAGGAAGACGAATGGGCCGGGAGCGGATCCTTTGGCTATTTTATAAAGGCCAATCTCGGAGAAACTATGTCTTTCTCGGATGCCAAAAACCTCCTAAAAAAAGCAACAGAACCGTTAGACATGTACACTTTATCGCTGTTTAACGTGGTATACGGCAACAATTCCAAAAGCACGTTCATTATGGACGATAAATACGCGGGCAAGCACAGCCCTGGCAACATACTTTTTTGCGTAAAAAATCTTGATGAAGATGCGGAGACGTCCGCCCTGTTCATGAATTATCTGCCGGGCATTTTTCAACTCGGGCACAGACGAGCAGTTGATTTTCTTACTTCTCTTTACGGCGTTATTTTTGGCGACGATACAGAAAATCTGGACAATTACATTTGATTGTTTGACGCACGATTATTAAATGTCCCTTAAGCTTCAGGTAAACTCAAATAATCTCGGTGGACGATTCTGCAAAATAATCATTTGGAAAATGAGTTTATTAATCTCTTAAATGCATTAAGATTTCATGGAAAAAGACGAAAGTATGGTTCTTTGGTTCAAAGATATAGGGAAGGATGATGTACTTTTAATAGGCGGAAAGTCAGCAAACTTAGGTGAAATGTTCAATCACGTGCAGGTTCCGATACCTCCTGGATTTTCCACCACTTCGTTTGCATTCAATACTTTTTTGGACAGTAACAATCTCAGGGATAAAATAGAAAATGCTGTAAGCAACATAAATGTCGAGGAGGAAAGCGAGCTGAAGAAAGCAAGCGCTGAAATAAAGAAATACATAATGGGCGCTGAGCTTCCAAAGCAGTTGGTGCAGGATATACTGGAGAACTATCACAAGCTCGTACAGGAAAGCAATGCCGAGTTCGTTGCTGTAAGGTCGTCTGCAACAGCTGAAGATTTACCGGATGCAAGTTTTGCGGGCCAGCAGGATACCTATCTGAACGTTCATGGAGACAAGGAATTGATAGAAAAAGTTAAGGAATGCTATGCGAGCCTTTTCAATGAGAGGGCGATATACTACAGATCAAAGAACAGCATAAACACGAAGACAGTGGCATTGGCTGTCGTCGTGCAAAAACAAGTATTCTCCGTAGAGTCTGGCGTAATGTTTACATTGGACGTTTCAAATGGTGACAATTCTGTTATTGTAGTGGAGGCAAGCTATGGCCTTGGGGAATACATAGTGGGTGGGATAGTCACCCCGGATCTTTTTTACGTCGATAAAAAAACACAGCAGATGAGAAAGAAAATCATAGAAAACAAAGACAGAAAGTTGGTAAGGCTAAAGGAAGGAGGAACAAAGGACATTAAACTAGACGATGAAGATGCAAAGAAACAGTGCCTAACGGATTCAGAGGTTTTGGAATTGGCAGGCTACGGGATCAAGATAGAACAGCATTACAACCGTCCTATGGATATTGAATGGGCGAAGGATGAGGATGGAAAGATATACATAGTGCAGGCCAGAGCCGAAACCGTGTGGTCTAACAAGGACAAGATAAAGACAGCCGGAGGCAAGGAAAGCGTCCTGTTGTCAGGGCTGCCTGCATCTCCAGGATTCGTTTCCGGGCCGGCTCATGTTATATTGGACGTAAAGGATATCGATAAATTTAGGGCCGGAGAGGTGCTGGTGACGGTGATGACAAGCCCTGACTGGGTTCCCGCAATGAAAAAAGCGAAGGCCATCGTAACAGACGAAGGCGGAATAACTTCACACGCCGCGATAGTGTCAAGAGAGTTAGGAGTGCCGTGTATAGTCGGAACTGGCGGAAGAGGCAAAAAAGCCACAGAAGTGATAAAGACTGGAGACACAATAACAGTTGACTCAAAAAATGGGTTGGTGTACAGCGGGGAGATAAAGACTGAGGAGCATAAAGAGCAGGCTTCTGCAACAACCGCAGTGAACGGAGGCATTATAATAACTGGGACCAAAATACTCGTCAATCTAGGCGAGCCGGATCTCGCAGAAAAAACGGCCAAACTGCATGCTGATGGGGTCGGATTGATGAGAGAGGAATTTATATGGGCCAACATAGGCAAGCACCCATTATATCTTTTAAAAGAAGGGAAATCCGACATGCTTATAGATACGTTGGCAGATGGAATACGCAAAGTATGTTCTGCGTTTAATCCCCGGCCAGTCATACTGAGGTTCAGCGATTTCAAAACGGACGAGTATTCACATCTCGAAGGTGGAGAAGAGTTTGAACCGAAGGAAAGCAGCCCGTTATTGGGGTGGAGAGGATCCTCAAGATATTATGATCCCAAATACAAAGAGGCATTTATTTTGGAACTGAAAGCCGTCCAAAAAGTTAGGGAAGAATTTCGGCTTAAGAATCTGCACGTCATGGTGCCGTTCACAAGGACTGTCGATGAGCTTAGGAAAGTTTTGGATATACTGAAAGAAAACGGATTGGAAAGAAATGAGGATTTCAAGATATTCCTGATGGCAGAAATACCTAGCAATATAATACTCGCGGACAAATTCAACAAATACGTAGACGGTTACTCGATAGGCTCTAATGATTTGACAATGCTAGTTTTGGGAGCAGATAGGAACAATGATACTCTAAGCAGCATATACGATGAGAGGAACCTGGCTGTTTTAAGGATGATAAGATATCTTATAAAAATAGCGCACAGGGACGGCAAAACCGTTTCAATATGCGGACAGGCACCTTCTGAATATGACGAGATAGTGGACTTTCTAGTGCGTTCGGATATAGATGATATATCGGTAAATCCCGACGCCGTAGACCATGTCAGGGAGTTGGTTGCTTCCATAGAAAAGAAGATAGAACTTGAGAAGGACTTAAACCAGAAGGACAGCCATACAAAGGACTGGGAATTTCCAATCTCGTAATAAAACGATGTTGAATGTCAGAAAACTTATTCAAAGAGCATATTCGCCCATATCATTGAATTTTTTGAAAAAGGTATTAAACTCGCTGTCGAAAAGCCCAAACGATTGAAGAAATTAATCCCATGATTGACATAACCGCAGAATTGCGAAATCACGGGCGCCGGACCTGTTTGGGCATTGCCCCATCGAATCTAAGCATAAGGGTCACAATGGATATGCTACCAATTTCCTTTTTAGGCATTACCTTCTTCGAAGGGTTTACGTAGCCTCGGGCCTTGGCTTGTAGTTCACATTTTCACTGTGGCCATTAATTAATGGTTTTCCAAGTATATACGGCTTTAATGCCCATACAATACAACTATCATTTATTCGGTATTTCTACAGAATCGACCATTAATAAAAGCTTAAATAGGCGGTTCCTTCTTATAACAATATAAAAACTAAGAAGGTAAAAATTCAACGGAGGTATTGGTATGAAATATAACAGAGCGTATAAATTAGATAGTCATTTATTATTGAATGAACGTGGAGATAAATTACATTTTGTAACAGATAATGATTTGGATAAATTTAACTCGTTGAGGAATACTGTGCCTTTCGGAACGAGCACTAGCGATAATGCGTAGCATAAACAGACTAGGTTATTACTTTCCTAAGAACGAAGCCGATGTGAACCTGCTTAGGGGACTGAAACAAAAAGAGATAATGCAATTGCATTTAGCTCGAATTGGTGGTAAGTGGATATGCTATCTAGAAGGCAAGAACGCAGAAGCGCTGAAGGCGTTTCTTGAGCGTTATCACATGAATTATCTAACCGTGCACAAATTGGCACAGATAAGAGACGTCTTCGGACTGAGGGAAGAAAGATATAAGCGTAAGTATTCTGTCCACAAAAAGACTAAAAGCAAAGAAAGCAGAAATGCTAGGCTAGATCAGTTTTAGTTTTTTCGGCGTTAAAAACTCAAATTTAAGATATATAAATATAAATGGTATAACTATTCGTATAACTAAAGGTATAATTTATGAAAGTAGCAGAAAAACGCTGGGGGGAAGTTACAATCAAAAAACAGGGCAATAAAAAGAATAAATTTGACAAAACACTGTCGTTTAGTGTGAACCAAACGGAAACGAATTATTCAATTGAAGAATACTTCGAAATACTTAAAATAGTAACAGATTTAACCAGCGCCATCAAATTTAATGAATTAAAAGCCATTTTGCATAAACATGGAAACTAACGCTTCTGAAAGCTTTGAACTTGAAATATCTCATACGGTAATAGATTGGATTATAAAAGAACTTGGAGACCCGCAACACCTACCAAAAGATTTTAAATTAGATAAAGAGATTGTCCGGAATTTAGAACAAGGCACTACAAAATTTCGCTGGGCGGATATAGAGAAGATAGCAGAATGTATGAATTTACCTTTGGCTTCATTCCTTACCGAAAAGGCACCCAGTTTTTATATTCCAAAGGACAGGCGTCAACCGCCTTCTGGCAAGCATACGCCCTTTTCTTTTAAAACATTATCCGTGATACGTGAGGTAAATCGTCTTCAGGAAAACGGTACAGATTTATTAAAAAATCTATCAAGAGGTATCGAACCAGAATTAAATTTTTATAGTAACTTATCAGATAATCCAGAGATTGCCGCTAAAAAAATAAGAGATAAATTTGGCGTCTTAGTACAGGATCAAATTAGTTGGCGAGACAAAAAAATGGCTTTTGAAAAGTGGAGAGCGACAATAGAACACGAAAATATCTTAGTTTTTAGTATGCCGATGCCATTATGGGAGCTCAGGGGTGCCGCGTTTACATTTCGAAAGCCCTTTGTCATTTTGATTAATTCGAACGATAGTCCGAATGCTATGATTTTCACACTTTTCCATGAATATGGACATCTTTTATTAAAAGAAGGAAGTTCCTGTATACCTGACTATAATTTGGATGAGCAAAAAAATATAGAAAGCTGGTGTGATGAATTTGCGGCCGCCCTATTGATGCCAGAGGACGCTATTAAAAAGTTTATTCCCGAGGGACCAAATAAAGACTTCAAAAAAGCCATATTTAGAATAGCCTTTAATCTGAAAGTAAGTAGAGCCGCTGCTACGATACGAATTAAAAAATATATGCCCATTAATACATTTTTAGGACTTAGAAAAACACAGGTTGTTAAGAATGAGCAACGCGCTGAAAAGGCTAAGAAACCTCCCCAAGGAAGAAAGCTACCCGAGGATAAGAAATGCATAAAAGAAAAGGGCAAATACTATATCTCACTTGTAAAGGGCAACGTTGATCAAAATCTAATAACACATAACAAGGCGTTGGATATACTGTCAATAAAATTAAATAAGTATAAAGCCGTAGTTGGAGCACGCAATGAATAATGAAATTTATTTCATAGATTGCTCCTCACTCATAGATGCTAAAAGATATTACAAAGACAACGCAAGATATTACCCAAAAACAAATTTGAAGATATATTGGAATACAATAAATGACTTGATAAAAGGTGGCATTTTAAAATTACATAGATATGTCTTTGTAGAACTTGCAAAAAAAGATACATACCTAAAACAGTGGTCTTCCCAGTATAAGCCGCTTGAAGTAAAACCAACGCAATTCCAAACTAGTATCGTTGGGGATTTAGAGCCCCACTTCCCTCAAAAGGTAAACTACCCCGGGGCAGATTTATTTGTAATCGCCGCTGCAATCGAATCTTTACAAAATAATACAACAACATTTATAGTGTCAGAGGATACCGGTATAAGTAATGCTTGTAAAAGCGGATTTATACAGGCTAATCCACAAGTATTGCTTTTAGATCAATTTATGAATAAGATATTTGCTAAGCGTGGATCACTTCTTGGATATGTATAGAATATCAAAAATCAATTTTAATATAATTCAATCGAGCCATAATTGTTTATAATAACTT
>JAJZNK010000019.1 GCA_021811735.1 Nanobdellota archaeon
CATTGTTTGGGATTGGACCTGCTATCACTGCTACCTTATAGCCTATGCTGTTGCATGAGGAGGATGAGACTGTGAAAGGGGAGAAGCCTGAGCTTGTGAAGGATACGCTTGATGATGGGTTGAATATACCCATGCTGTAGAGGATTACTGCTACGATGACTATGATTAATATTGCCCAACCGTAGGTCATCATATACTCTAGCGCTGATTGGCCGGTCTTAGTCGTCAAGAATGCTGTGGGATTATCTTTATCATGCTGATTGGCTCGCATATTTAATATAATAAAGAAATACTTATAAACTTTAATTGGAAAGTGATACAGAGTTAGTTAAGTTGAATAATATAAGTCCCATTTTGGTGCGTAAAAGTCTACCTTTGGAGAAACTGCCTTGAATGCATAGCAACTGTAAGCCATTATGTTTTTAGTATGTTTCAGAAGATTCCAATTCTGTTTTCTTATTTTATTCAAAACGATATCTGCAGCCGAAAGCGATTCGAAAAAATGATAAAGGGCTTCTTTTTTTAAGACTTGAGGCGCTTTATCTGCCAACCATATCTCAAAATTTTTAGCTTCCACATCCGATGAAAAATATATCTCCGTGTTTTCTACTCTACCAGAAAAAACTGCAGTCAGTTTTTCAAATATTGAACCATCTGTATTTCTAAAGGAATTTATGACTTCAGAATTCGTTATGGCGAGCGTGTTTAAGTCCGTTATAATGCTAGATATGTTACCCTTTGAATTATTAACTATTCTGTCTACTGCATTATCATTCACATGAAGTTTATTATGTATTGCTAGTTTAGTCGCAAATATTTTTAAAATTCTGTTGTTAAGCTTATAGAATCGCACTATTTCATAACCAGACAAGTATCTTTTGTATTTGCTGCGAAAAATATCTCCACTTTCTGACTCGAATATTATTACAGAATCTGTTATTAGGGAATTGAGTTTTTGTGCTATAGAAGGATCGACAGAAAGAAGTTTTTCTATGTCCTCTACATATATTATTTTTCTGTTTGGAGCCAAGAGGGACTTGGAAACTACAGATTTCTTAATGCTTTCTAAAATAAGCGAGGATATACTCTGAGTATCATCCGATAATTCGTATAAATTTATAATCTCGAACGAAGCGTCTATCTCATTTGCTAATGCCTCGGCGAGAAAATTTTTACCAACACCGGAAGGGCCGTTGAAAATTATTCTTGATTTTCCTTCCTTTATTAATGCCAATACCTTGGAGGATATACTATTTTGATAGTTTTCTATAAACATCTTCATTTCAGGTTTAAATAATGATAACATATCTCATTTCAAGCTTGACAGGAAGGCCAAAAATGCCTGAAACTGAATAAAAGGAGTTGCACCTTCAACTATCCTGTAATCTACTTCAGCAAGTTTTTCAAAAACGTATGTTTTAATCTTGTCGTTTACCACATCAGTAGACGATATTATATTGAATATTGATATTAGGAGTTCTTTCATGTTTACTCCACTTTCAATTATGCTCGAGAATATTTCTCTTGATTTCTTAAAATCACCGGACAAAGCAACCTTGAGCCCCTCCATTGTTTTCGAAACGTCCATCAAACCGGCACTCTGCAAAACTGTTTTCGCGTCTATTTTCTTTGAAACGTTGGAGAGTGACTGCAATAAATTCACTAACGTTCTAGAATCTCCTCTTGAAACATACTCTAAAGAGTCTTTTGCCTCGCTGTCAACTTCCAATTTTTCATTTGCAGCGATCCTATCTATAAGTTTTATAACATCTGATTTTGATAATGGTTGAAACCTTAAAATAGCGCACCTTGATTGCAATGGTTCTATGATATTGCTTTGATAATTTGCACTGAACAGAAATCTGCACGTTAAACTGTAT
Source organism: Nanobdellota archaeon (assembly GCA_021811735.1). GTDB lineage: Archaea > Nanobdellota > Nanobdellia > Parvarchaeales > Parvarchaeaceae > Parvarchaeum. Next base: position 1,881 of record JAJZNK010000019.1, read on the forward strand.
TCCTCCATCATCCTTCGCAATGCCTGCTGAGCCTCTTGTGTCAAAGAGTCAGCTTCATCAAAAAGTATTATTTTGAAAGGAGAGTCTATCGGTTTTGTTCTAGCGAATTCTTTTACTTTACCTTGTATAACGCTGAGTTTTCTGTCATCGGATGCATTTAACTCTATAAAGTTCTGATTCCAGGCCTGACCAAACACTTCCTTTGCTAGAACGACTGCACATGTAGTTTTACCGACTCCCGGTGGTCCAGAAAGTATCATGTGCTGTATCTCCTTCTTCTGAGCCATTGCCTTTAATTTTTCAACTATCTCTTTCTGGCCTATAATTTCATCGAAAGACTGTGGTCTATATTTTTCTATCCAGAGCGCCATATCAAATCTCTGCAAAAAGCTCCGCGGAAGGATAAACTACTATTCCGGTGCTTTTTATATCCAAAGGAATATATTTGGTTAAGTGATCTGTAGACCTCATTTTTATTACTCTCAACGCCCTTATAAATGAGCCCTGTTTTTCGACCATGTATAACGCTATCACTCCGTCCGCTGCGAATTCCTCTACTCCGAACGATGAAAGCTTATTCTCGCCGTAAGGCATTTCCCCGATAAAAACGGCCGTGCATCCTCTTGCCTTTATTATCGTTGAAAGTTCCATTACTGCCTTTCTTATGGACATCACATCCGAGAAGAACATTTGCAAGTAGGTTATGGAGTCTATTACAAGCCTCTGTGCATTCATTGCATCCAATTCTGATGATATCATCTCCTTTAAAGAATCATAATCAACCAATGGAATTGTTACTATTTTTAGGAGTCCCTTATCAAAATATTCTTTTAATGTAGGATCAAAAAGACTGTATTGTGAAATTATTTCATCTGCATTTTCTTCCAATGTAAAATAAAGCCCTTTCTCGCCTTTCTTTGCGCCATCGACTAGAAACTGCATTGAGAATGTGGTTTTTCCCGCTCCTGGCATTCCTGTCAGTAATACAACGCTGTGTTTTGGAAACCCTCCTTTGAGAGCCTCATCCAATCCAGGTATGCCTGTCGTTTCCCTTTCAATATCTGCCATATTTTGATTTTCCATTTTTATGCTTCAAGTATCATATCCCCCATAAGTTGGTATCTTATCCTTACAAGTGAACTCTGGTTAAGGATTCTCGCCCACTTTTCAATTAATTCCTTGCTTACATTTAAAGATTGTGCCGCTTGTGTCGAGGTAATAGAATGTCTTTCCTTTACTATGGAGAGAAGTCTGTTTAGAGGGTTGTTAACAATTTCATTTATCTCCTCGTTACTGCCATTGGTAGTGCCAAGATTAGTTGTGTTGAGTCCTGGTTTTGATTGGGAGCTGTACTGTCTTTCGAGAGAAGTTCCTTCAAATTTGGTTTCTATCTTTTCCTTATTTTCAACTTTCACTGGACCTTGACGCTGGAGAGAATTTAACTTTGCTTCCTTTTCTTCTAAAGATATTTTGGTCTCTGACTGCTTCGAAGTCGGGGCAACCAAACCTCTTTCCTCTGACTGTAAGTTAACAGGTTTATAGCTTAGTTCTTTCGGAAGTTCCTTTGCAATTTTATTTATTTTTTGCTCGTGCTGCTCTGCAAGTCTTAATTTACTTTCCTGTTCAAGGTTTACGGTATTTTGTGAACCGACAAGATGTTTTTCTGGGGCTTTTTCGTGATCTTTTTTTGGTAATCTAAAAAATGGTGCCTTTTTCACCTCTGGGATGGTCTCTATCGCATTGCCAGTCTCTTTAGGAGCATTTTTTTGAACCTCCTTCTGGGTTACAATAAAACTTATCTGAGGAACCTCAGGTAATTCAGCACCCAATGCTGTGGCTGCTTTAAATAGAGAACTGCTTATAAGAGAGGTATCTGAATATAATTTATAGGATGTGTCAAGTATATTTTGTGTGATCTGTTTTAGATTATTTGCACTTGTCATATGATTTTTAATAAGACTATACTTAAATAATAATGGTTAGGTTAGTTACTGGTATTCTCCCGAATAATTCAAAGAATTTATTGTATGTTCCAACTCAGTTATATAGGATAAACCACATACTGGTGCCGTATTGTTAATTACAGTGCATATTTGCGCGGTAAGTATATTTGCCGCCCCGAGTTCCGTTTGACCAAGCGAACCGCCAGCAGGATGTTCAATTGAATTAAGAATATCCGCATGTGTTTGATATGCAGGATTTAGATAGCCATTAGCAGAGTACGCACTGGAATAATAAGTATTGGCGTTTACCGTGGCACCATCAAACGCATATTTATTGTTTATGTCAAAGAATGGCACCCCACCAACAAAGAAATTTTTAATGCTAAACCCGTCTGCAGCTGTTACCGCATTGCTCGTAGTTTTAACACCCAACATACTGTTCTTATAAACGTTATTGTAAATAAGTGGACTTATCTGATTTATCCCTGTAATATTTATCAAAAAAGAACCTCCCATTTCATCAATCGGTTCAAAGTTTATGTACTTTGAGGTGTAATATGCCCCTGTAACGAAAGGTTCTGGATTACCATCACCGTAAGGAGCTTGTCCACCGCTGAGGGCTGACTGCGAAGTTGCTTGATTAAACAAAGCCTGTGAAAAATTAAACATCAAGGTGGGAACATTGGCATCATTAGTGGCAGACCTATCATAGAAAAGCTTTGAGAAGTTACCGAACCTAGCTAATGCTATTGCTATAGCCCAACGCATACCAGCACAAAACGGACAACCTTGTGCTCCCATATAAACGAATGTAGGCTTTCCACCCGTGCTAATCGAGTAATTGGAAAAATTTGAAGGTATTGTTATAGGTATCATATTATAATTCTGATTGCTACTACTATTGCCGTATACTAAAACAAAATAACCTGGAGAAGGCCCTTGTGAGGTAATAGTTGGTTTTTGATATTGCATGCTACCTGCGACCTGCTCCGCGCCAACCTGTGCGAGCTGGCTATCCAAGTTAGATAGACCATTGATATAAGTTGAACCAAGTGAGGCTCCATCCGGGCCAACGAAAAATGCTCCTGATGCACCGGCATTTACTGTAGGTAATAATGATGTCGAAGCTACAGAGAATATGTGCAATCCAAAGATTAAAACTATAATTACAATTATCACTGCCGCGACACCTGCTACAACAGGAATAATAAAGTTGTTTTGAGATTTCTTGGTAGTTAAATTTTCCTGCGGTTCTGACTGCCCCTCTGAAAGTCGCTTGTTTTCCTCTCTTAACCGTTGTATCTCCTTTAGCCTTTCATTCTCTTTTCTTAGCTTTTCGAGCTCATCTTCTTTTGCATCTGCGACCGGAGTAACGTTTACTTGCTGATTTGTAGAAGGCGGTTGCTGTATATTGCTTTCGGTATTTTTAACCTCATCAATTACTTTGTTTTCATCTGGCATCTTTATTTGATTATGTCCCCACTTAAATAAATTGCGGTATTGAATAGCCCGTTTTTTGTCGTCTCTCCGCTTATTTCAAAGCTTCTCAGTAAGACGCAACAACATTCGACTAAGCGCCGGAATACCGGTTTGCACCCTGAAGGACTGCCGTTTCATCCCATTATAAGACAATCAGCTTTCGCATCATCTCGTTAAGTCTCAAACAGGTATCGTTTCTGCTCAGTTGCCTGCCTTTTACGGCAATGCATTACTGCACTTCAGTGTTTAAAGGTGAACGGACTTCCTCCTTTTATGGTCTGTTGTATACAATACCGCTATTTTATATACTGCAGCAAGTATTTAATAACTTAATCATGGAAGTTACTCTTCTCGATGATAAACGTATAAAGAAAGATGATAAACTTTATATAAAAGGTATACGCTTGACAAATTCTGTAAATTTGGATTACAAAACGGATAGGCATATATCTTTTCTTGTAAAAGGCGACAATGAAATGCATAATGTGA
>JAJZNK010000047.1 GCA_021811735.1 Nanobdellota archaeon
AACTGCTTTATGAGTTCCGGAACAGCCTTGTTGCCTTTTGATAAGGATAATAGCCTGTGCTGCTCCCCCTCTGCTACTCCTTCTAGTTCGAAGTCCAGCTTGTCAGCCTCCCATGGTTCTTCTCCCTTCATGCCAGAAGCATGGCGTTCATAGACCTTGCCAGTAAAGCTCAGTTTTGCTTTCTCACCGGCATTTAGGGCTATGAATCTGTTGGCTTTCCTTACCTCTTCTATCTGTTTCTCTACTTCGTCTAGGCTTATCTGCTTACCTTCGTACTTACTTTCCGTATATTCACCTTTTACTTTACTACATAAAGTTATAGAAGAGTAAATATTTAAAGGTTTAGGAAACTAGAATAGCTTTAATTAAGGTTATAAGGGATTACAGTATTATTTTCATCTAAAATAAAGTATGAAAAATTCATAGTAATAAGACTTTGTTCCTCTGTTTTAGGAGCATTTTTTATATAGCCAAAACCAAATTCTAATTTATTAATTTTCAAGTGTAAATCATTTTGAATTTCGCTTATTAAAGTCGAGGATAGATTTCTATATATATCGAATTTTTCTTTGTATTCATTGGAAAAATTATTATCTACTTCTATTACTAGCAAGACACCATTCTTAAATGCGACTATGTCTGGAGACTTATCAAAAATATGCTCAAAAATTAAATTAATTTTGGCTCGTTCACCGAATCCACTTCTTGATGTTCCAGGCAAGTCCTTGTATAGAATACGATATCCAAAACGTTTTAGTAACTCTGCTATTTTGTTTATTACAAGGCTTTGTGTGACTTGTATCATTCTTGATTCCTCTTTATATTTTACTTCATCAGAGAATTCTTTTATCATTTTATAATATATCTCATCTGGATGTTTTTCAAACCACCAGAAATTGCGCGGTAGTTCAGTAAAAACTGTCGTTAGTCTTCTTATTTTCTTGCCATTGTTGTTATAGCAAAACAAAATTTCTACCATTTTAACAAGACCTGGATATGGATCCATTAGCCCAGTGCCCTTTGTTTCCCATCCCGCACCTTCTGGTTTTACACCGATATAAACATATGCATCATTATCATCTATTTTTAGCCATTTTCTGAATTTTCCACCTCGTTTATTCATTAGAATAGAGGTTTCAGTATAGCTCTGTGCAATTTTATTCATGTCATCTAAAATCTCTTTGCAAATTTTAGTGAATTGTACATCTTTTTTAATCGCGCTTTTACATAAATCTATCAAAGTCTGCCTCTTGCTTTCAAAATTATCTTCGGTAGCTAAAAGGACCATTGATGATGTTTTATATATTTCAGTCGCCTTTTCAAATGTTTTCACAAACCAATAAACTAAGTCATTAAGATTTCCTGTTTCAATTTTTTGAAAAATAACGTTTTCGTTGCCTTCTTTTGCAGATTTAATTTGTCTAGGTATTCGTTGTGCTATATTATTGTACGTAAGTGTGTGATATGTTGTTTCTATTGAAAGTAGTGGCTTTTCGTCTTCCGATAGGATAATGTCAGGTGAGCACCACTGTACCAGTGCGGTTATGCGAGCGGGGGCTTCTATCACAACATCGGTAGCTGCATGTGCCAGTAAATCGTATATATAATATTTTCCATTTAGGTAATTGTTGCCAACACCCTTTTTCCCAATGTAAGCTTTATCGAACTTAATCTCATTTTTAGTTAGTTCCAAAAAGTCCTGTATTTCACCTTCAGTCTCTCCCCAGATTATAAGCATAATATCGCTTTATTACATCTATAGTGTAAGAGTTTAAGAACTCTGCCATAAATACGTGTACCTGCAGCAATAGCTTCTAATTGCAGTCAAATCACGCATGCTGTTTTTATACTTTTGTTATAGATAATAGCTATATTAATCATGTAGATTGAGTAAATGACGATGCTTCAGACTCTTGAGGTAGATTTTTGGGATAACGGTTCAAGGCATCTGCCTCTAATCCACAATGTCCATCCTTATTTTGGAAAATTTTCGTCGGCCATACCAAACAACGCCATAACCTTTTTCTCTAAGGAAGGGGATACTGTGTTAGACCCGTTCTGTGGTTGTGGGACGACGCTGGTAGAGGCCAGAGTATTAGGTCGCCATGCTTTTGGTGTGGACATAAATCCCTTGTCCTGTTTGATATCTAAAGTTAAAAGCACCCCTATAAGCGTAGATGAATTAGCGAATGTAAATAAGATGCTCTATAATGTGCATGAGGATATAAACCTATTTTACAGTCAGGATACCTTATCAAAAAGAAAAATCCAGACTTATGAGATGTTAATACCTAAATTTAAGAACAGAGAGCACTGGTTTGAGAGTAATGTCTTAAATGAATTAGGGATAATAAAAGCGCATATTTATGCTCTAGACAATAAAGATTTAAGAGATTTTTGTCTCGTTGCGTTTTCTAGCATAATAACGAAGGTGTCTAATCAGTCACAGGAGTCTAGATATTCAAAGGTAAAGAAAAATATCACACCGAGTCTCGCTTTCCATCTGTTTTCCGAAAATATTGAAAAGATGCGGCAGGCAATAAAAGATTTTGACTTTATTGCAAAAGACGTAAACACACTTGTTTTTAATGAAGATACGAAGGAGTTAAGGTCAATACAAAATGATACTATAGACTTAATAGTAACCTCTCCCCCTTATTTTAACTCTTGGGATTATAATTTGTATCATAGATTTAGGCTACTTTGGTTAGATATGTATACGGATCAATTAAGAAAAATGGAAATAGGTGCGCATCTAACCCACGCATATGCCGAAAATTCCATAGAACGATATACGAAAGAAATGGGTGAATGTCTAAGCCAGTTTTCTAGAGTTTTGAAAAGAGATAAATATTGTATTGTTGTTAATTCAAATGGAATTTTGAACGGTGAAATAGTAGATACAAATGAAATTATCATCAATGAAGCACAAAATAGTGGATTGGTTTTAGAAAAGAGGATACCACAAAAAATGCTAGGGCCCCATTTTGGTAGAATGAAAACTTTGCCTGAAGTGCGTGGGTCAGGTAAACAAAAAATCGAAGAGGTGCTAATTTTTAGCAAGCATTAAGCCTTTTTAAAAACTGCTACCATTTCATCTCGTATTACTCCGCCAGTATGATTCCTAGGTATGCCTAAGAATCTTCGTTGAATTCTGTGGAAAAATTTGATATTTGGCAACAGTCCTTCTTTTTCTGCAATTTTTTTAAGAAGAAGATGTGTTGGGACATAATTCTTTCTTATGTAATTGCTGCCCACAACGATGATAAATTTTCCATCTTTATCTAAAACTCTATATACTTCTTTAAACACAGTTCTCATGTCTGTAAAATATTCCCACATAATATATGCTCTTATTTTATCTACATCATAAATTTTTTTAATCAAAAAGTCTATCTCTGCGTCACCTGTTAACTTAATATCATTGTAGGTTTTTTTTAATAAAACCCGTTCACTTACACCTATATAATCCCTGGAATGGGGCCTATAGTCATCGGGCTTTAAAAGCCCCAATATTAATAAATTGTACTTATGCGCAAATGGATAATCTATTGCATTTATATATGGCGGCGAAGTAACCACAAGGTCTATGCTATCGTTTGGCAAATGTATGGATTTTGCATCGTTCCCGATGATTTTAGCTTCACAGGATGGGGTTTCTAAACATTTGTTTGTAAATTGGACCATTTTCGGGACCTGACTATTCAGAGCTTTTTTGAATGCCTCGTAGGGGTCGGATATGCCAGCTTTAAATTTTTCTTTAGACCTAAGAACTTTTATTTGCTTTTCATCGAAATAGGAACACTTTTTTAAAATAGATGAAAAACAGATTAAAAAGAATTGTTTTAGGTTTTCTGCATCCTTATCATTTTTACCTATGCTTGGCGTAAAATTTTCTATATTATATTTTATTTTAGCTAGCCTTGTTATGGTTTTCTCGTCATACCAATAACGCCAATTGGAGTGAAGATTTAGGTAACGCTCGGCTTCTTTTGTGTCTTTATCCGCCGCGATATTCTTTAATAAGTCTGTTGAAATTTTATAAAGACTGTGAGGTTCTTCAGAGCATAATGGGGTAACTTTAGCTTTTGCTAACAACCTAGCAAGTGGGTTAATGTCAATACCGTAACTATCTATCCCCATTAACCGTGCTTCAACTAATGTAGTCCCTGACCCGCAGAACGGGTCTAACACCGTATCCCCAGGATGGAGTTTTGAATAGTTTATCGCCCACTTAGGTATTTGTGGTATATATTTTGCAGGATAGTCGTGTAGCCCGTGTGTGTAATCACTTACTTTTCTTACAATATCAGAGTGAAATGTTACAGTTCGCCCGTTAAGAGAATTAGACTTAGGGAGTTCTCTTACTGTTAATACTGTTTTTTCAGTTGTACTCATATTATATGCCCTTTTTATCATCTTGTTTTTTGGCTTTTTTCGCCTTCATCATCAAATATGCATGTACTATCTCCTCTATCGCCTTAGGATCCTTCAACGTTTCAGCTATCGCTTCCTTCATGTCCTTTTCCTTATTTCCTAACTCCACTATTACTTTTTCATCCATTGGACTACCGCACCTATAACAATATTGTGAATCTGTTGGATTTGATTCTTCACATCTTTTACAGTTCTTTGCTGTTAGTTTTGGTTCTGCTACAAAACTTTCTACTTTTACTCCGTTTGCTTCTAAGACCCCTTTATCTAAATCTCTGCCGGACAAATGTACGTATACCGAAGCCATTTTTGAGTCATTTCCCCATCCGAAAAACGCCTTTAATTGCTGGTCTGACAGTTTGTTTGCATAATGTGTTGCACGTGCGTGTCTAAAGCTATGAGGATTTGCTCTCTTTTCTATGCCTGCACGTTGTGCAGCAACAGCCAGAGCTTTTCTTATTGAGGCATATTCTACAGGTTTATTGTAATTCTTCCATGTGCCAGTTGCAAGCCACAATGGATCATTGTATTTTCTATTTTTTATAGAAGATATATATCGTGCCAGATATTTAGCAGAGAACATTATCGGTATCTTCCTTGAACCTGTTTTGCCGGTTACCTTTATGTGCGCGGGTTCGGACCTTAAATCTATGTCTTTTAGTTGCATGTTAAGCAACTCCCCTATCCTTATGCCAGAATCGAACAGCAAAGCTATTAGTGCTTGATCTCTTACATTAGACGTTGTTTTGAGCATTTTTAGTATGTCTTCTTCGTCCATGATGTCTTCAGGTAAGGTATGTTTTGTTATGGGGCTAGAGGTTTTAATCCAAGCTACTTGTTTAGGATAAAAATAGTCCTCACCAAGCATGTGCTTATAGAATGATTTTATTATGGCTTTTATGTGATGTTTACTATCTGGAGCCAAGCCGGTTCCTTCTATTTTGGCGACAGCACGTTCTATGTCCTGTTTTGTCGCATCCTGTGCATCTATCTTGCCAAGTCCGTCAAAAAATTTTCCCAGACAATAGACGTGTTTTATCAAAGTTCGCGGACTTGAGCCTTTGGCCTGCATAAACATTATATGGCTGTTTATTGCTTCTTTTGAGCGTGCCGTAATGTCGTTTCGTTCTAAAAACCTAGTTAGCAGCAAATTGGCCTTCTCTGCCGTTTCTTCGTATCCCATGATGGTTGTAATGCCTTATATTTATATAAAGCTATTGGTAGGGATTCTTAACCCATAAGTATGCGCCAGGGTAGGGATTTGAACCCTAAAGCCCTTGCGGGCACCGGTTGGCCTTTTAACATCACGAGATCAGCTCTT
>JAJZNK010000037.1:0-5321 GCA_021811735.1 Nanobdellota archaeon
TTTCTAGCTCTGCGGGTTTCTTTCCTTTGTCAATATCTGCCCTGAAGCAGATCTCTTCCGCATAGTATCCTCCCATGGAAAAATCTATCGCCAAAGCCTTGACAGTGCTTTCTTTTTCCGAGGACAGAAGGATTTGGCTGAAATCCTTATGCATGTCCTCAAAGGAGTACTTGCCTCCCGGCGGGTAGACATACTCTTTTCCGCTCGTTATCTCCCTGCTTTCAAATTTCCGCTGGAACAGCGCCCTCTCGACCATTCCGTCCCTCAGAAGCACCACATTGCCTTTTGAGAACATCTCTATTATTAGTTTATTGTTTTCTGTCTGCAGCTCTATTATCCTGTCGGAGTTGTGCATATCTATGGTGAATTTTCTGCCCTTAAGCGAATTTTTAAGGATAGTCGTGAAGCCGAAGTCTATGCTTTCCGCGGGTTTTTCATCGGCTATGCAAAAATAGTTTCCAGGGACTATCTTGAGCCAGTACTCCTTTCCCCTGTATATCAGAAAATAAAGCTCGTTTTTGCCGCTTTTTATGTTTCTTATGAACCCGTTGTTTATGAAAGAAAGCTCTTCAAGCAACTTATGTATATCCAGAGAGGTTAAGCTGCGCATGATCACTGATTGAAGTTGGACTGTATAGTATTCTTTATGTTTTCAACGTCGCTTTCAAAGGCCGCTTTTCTCTGCGTTACCACCTCTTCGTTCATCTTGTCGTATATCGGCCTTACAAGCTTAGATACTCCCTTTGTCCATTTGTTCAAGTAGTCTACCATTATATCGGAAACCAGTTCTACCTGCACCGTCCCGGTTTTGGTCTTTACCTGATTGCCATCCTTCACGGCCATCGTTTCCTGTATGTTTCTGTAATCCAGGTTTACTTTTATACGGTAAGCCATGTAATCGTCTATCACCTTCGTTGCCACCCATTTTATTACATAGTTTGCACCGGAGAACTGTATATAATTGGTTTCCTTCACCGCATAGCCGGCGGATACCAGCACATCCCTTAAAAAATTGTAGAACTTCTGATCATCAAGCACACCCTGATACTGCACCTTGGTGCTGCCCATCGGTATTATTTCCATATTCTAATTAAGATTTCGTTTAAATTTAACCCTTTCCAGCAATTACAGGCACATAAACAACGGTTTATCCCTCCTTAAAATACCTTATTTTTAAACCACATGGTATGGATCAAGTAGGCAGATACCTTACCAGAATATAAACAGACCGGCGGCAGCTATCACAATTTCAATAACAGTGAAAAACAGAGCTATCTGCCACTCATTGTATTTTCCCTTTCTAAGAAATACATGCGTTAACGAATATATTTTATTGCCGTAAGGAGAGGCAAGCTTTCCATTTTTTTGTATTATACCCCATGAACTCGCGTGGAATCTTTTCCTTGCCTTCAGCAAGAATTCAATTATCCACGGTATCATCAGGAAAACCGCGAAGAACTGCATATCCCCTATTATCGCTACGGCGGCAACCGCTCCTCCTATAAAATAGGTCAAGCTGTCCCCAGGTATTATCTTTGCGGGATACTTCCCGTAGTAGAGGTAGCCGAGCAGGACAGCGAACATTATAATCGACACTGACAAGCCGTTGTATTCCTGCAGGTGGTAAGCGAGGATGGAAAACGCGGCAAACAGAACTAATCCCATCTGAACCGCTATTCCGTTCAGTCCCTCCAGCATGTTGTAGGCATTGGAGGCGAATACCACACCCAGAGGTATCAAAAACACTATATATATTATAGGATTTATCGTCATATTTCCTATTCCCGGAAAGTATACTGTACTGCCGAAGAAAAAGACCATCAAAGGGACCGCACCTATCAGTGTAAGCAATGGCTTCTGCCACTGTCTTATGCCCTTGTTGAATATCGAATAATTTTTTGCCATCCTCTTTAAATCAGCAGTCGAGGTCCTTACGCCTCCTCCTGACAGATCATCTACGAACCCTACCAATGACAGTAGTATTATCGACGATAACCCCAGAAGAAGGATTTCAGGGCTTAAACTGGCTTTTATGACGTAATTAAAAGCGGCTATCAGTGACATTATCCCCGCAAACAACCCGATTATAAGAATGAAGCCCCCGCTCGACGGCAGAATCGGCCTTTTTATCTTGTTAATGTCCTGCGCGACCAATCCCGCTCTTATCAGCAAAGGGATTATGAACTTGCCGCTTATGAAAGTAGCTACAGCCGCTATCAATGCTGAAAGCAATATTTCCAGTAACATCTAAATCTCTATTTTTTAATGTATTTAAGTTTTATATTCAAGGCCTTTGATTAAGTTATATTACTATAGCCCTGTAGTGTAGCGGCCAAGCACGAGGGCCTTTGGAGCCCTAGACACCGGTTCAAATCCGGTCAGGGCTATTTTACAAAAGGGGTATAGTATATCCCTTCGTTAATTTCACTCAGGGATATCTTCTGCCTAGCCTAAACCGTATGCGTGCCGTCTGGGGGTCCACTAGGAGTGAAGTTGAAGTTCGATATCTCGAACTGGGCTAAAATTAGAAATTCTATGATTTTGACCAATCGATAACCCGGGATTGTCTAGGAACACTATGGGAGCAGACTGAGATAGAAGACAGTGATTAGGTACGGCTGAAGTGGGGTAGCCTAGAATTAAAGCATAGGTAATTAAGAAGCGTGGGGAGAACTACTCGTAGCAGGTGTAAAATTAAGTATATAAAATTATGCTAAATAAGTATTTTCTAAAAGATGCTTCTCAATTTTACACGTTCTTAACAGAATATCCTTTATTTTAGTTTCGTTGAAAAGCGGAATCATATGTCTAATAGCGGGCTTAATATCTTTGTCTAAGATAGACCTTTTCTCGGAGATAGCCCTTCGTAAATTTCCCATTGATCTATTAGCTCCTTCTGAATAATGTGGTACCACATCTAATTCGTCATATAAATTTTGGATATAGTCTCTGTTAATAGTTTCGGTCTTTTTAAGCAAATTTATATCCTTATTTTCTGCTACAGTAAAAATTTCATCTCTAGTTAACTTATCTCTTGGGAGCTTTCCATTAAAAACAAAAATGGAACCTGGACTATCTATTTCTTTAAAAGAATGACCTTTTTTAGCTAGCTCTTGATCAACTTTGTATTTAGTTGTTTGATACACTATGGACTCCAATGATGACCTACACAATAAGGCACAGCCTTCAAAATCTCCATTTTTATAACATGAAAAGGCTTCGTACAGAAACGCCATTGAAACATTAAAAATAGACCAATTACCGGGTAGGTACAACGGCCATAAATCATTCCATAATCTCTTTACAAGTCTTTTACGTTTTGATCTAACGGAACATTCAATCAGTTTAGTTTTAAGAGACACTTTAATTCTACCCTTATCAAAAAGTTTATTATTCAATATCAATGTGTAAAAGTCCATATTATATTCATACTTAATAAGTTATGATTATTCCATGTTCTCCTTATAACCTTTATTGGTCCACCACTGATTCTGCCTACCGACTCTCTTGAACTTGACCCTGCCCAGCATCTGCAGCTTGACCAGGTTGAGTTCGGCCGTGTTCCAACTTACTTTGACACTCCTAGCCACGTCTCCGGTGGTGCTAGGCCAGTCTAAGTCTTTCAGATATTGTAGTATCTTCTTCTGTATTTCCTCGCTTTTCATATACAATTATGCCACTTCCTTAGTATATAACATATGTTCAAGCATTTAAACTTTTAATGCTTTGCTATTGTTATTACTGATGAGAATCATAAAAAGTATAAGATATGGATATAAAACGGTTATTTTTGAAAGCAAGAGTAATGATATTTGCTGTACTAATAACTCTTGTGATATGTATAGTTCTATTCCTATCACATTTTAGTCTAATCAGCACTAATCCCAATAATACTAGCAACTTTTTATCTCCAAATCAATTATCTTTGTTGCTGTTGGGAGACCCACTATATAGCTATTACAATGGCTCAGGTATAATTATGCAGATCCATCAGGCTCCGATACGAAACGGTAGTGTTTATCAGTTCATCTACTCAAATGGCTCCATAGCCAGAACAGTTATAGGAGCTATCAACGGGAATTATTTGAACTATATAACTTATAACCCGAATGGACGATTGTCGGATAAGGTGGTGACGCAAAGCAACTGCACTAGATGGGCGACGCCGAATGGGGGTTGGGGGAATTATACCTACATAGTGCACATATGCAGCCAGCCCAACCGCAATACTGTTGATAAATACTCTCAATCGGGCATTTTGGAAAATACTGCCACAACGAATACTAGCAACTTTTCTGCCATTATTGGCATAAATCATCTACTACAAGTACCGACAAACGATAGTTATACTACAATTCAATATTTTTTCACTAACGGAACTCTCTTTCGCACCATGTATTCAAGATTTTCATGCCAGCCGGAGGCAAATGCCACTGTTGTTAAGAAACATGAAAATATAACGCAGATATGTAATACGACGGATGCATATTATAGACCAGCAAGCGCTGTGAGTAACTCAACCAAATTAAATTTCACCCATAATTATAAACTAAATCCTAGCCTGAATAGTTTCGTATCTTCATTTGTATACGAAACCGTCCAGAATTTAACAAACGGCGGCAACGTAGCGAATTTTTATTCGAGGTATGTAAATGAAAGCGTATTTAACAATCCAGATAATAGTGTAACCTATAGATTCAACACAACTTACATTAATGAAACGATTAAAAACTTTGTATTTAATAATACTGAGACTTACAGAATATGTTTTCCACAAGAATGCATAAGTGAGTATGTCAAATATAATGAAACTATTGGAGTTCTCAATTCTAATGGGAGCGTAGACGCTCACCCCACAAATACTCAAATTTCAGAGGCATACAATATGCTAGATGGGATGGTTGGTACTTATCCATTTTATAGCCCGTTTTATGGTAATTTTTTAGTTAGTAGTTCAAATAAAAATGGCAGTGATGCGAATTGCAGCATAGGCTTTTCTAATTCTACAATGCCGAATTTAGTATCAAACATAGACTTCACGTGCGGCAACTTCAGTTCCTCATTAAATATTGGTTCTGATTCTACATCGAATTTATTTATTTGGAATTCTACAAAAACTCCCAAGTATTCAATCCTTGACTTAGAATATTCGGTAGGTCCAAACCAAAATCAGGTTTTCATAACTTATGAGATAAATGGAATCAATGAGATGATAACGCAAAGCTATGGTGCGGGGAGCTTCGGCGACCAAATAGAGCTATCGGTTTCGAATCCTAATGGAACAAAGGAAACCGAATCTCAACATTTTCCGATTAAAACCA
>JAJZNK010000037.1:5331-5696 GCA_021811735.1 Nanobdellota archaeon
GTAATTTCAGCACAACGAATAATACATACACTTCAAACAGTACGGTGGTCGGAAAATCAACAACTATTCCAATTCTAGTAACATTTATAGAATCTGGCCTGCCCAAGGGGTATAATTGGAACTTGACTTACAATGGCATGCTCTATAATACTACAAACAACTTAATTAAGATAAATAATAGTGGCTATGGCTCAATTGATTTTTATCCTATATATGAAAACTTGAGTAAGTGCTTTTTTGATTATCTTCCAAATGTAACTTATCTAAATGCTAATAACTTAAAAGCCGTAAATTACATAAATTTTTCAAAAGAAGGATACTGTTTGCAATACGAGCCAGGGATGCTTACACCTCAGATTATAATT
>JAJZNK010000026.1 GCA_021811735.1 Nanobdellota archaeon
TTAAGTATATTTGCAAGTTCTTTTATTTTAATCTTATGCACCGGCTTATCGGTCCTGACTTTTGCCATCTCTATAATTTCCTTCCCTTTCATCTCTTCTGGCAAGCCTTCGAATACCTTTATGTTTTTGAATGCTTCTCGTCCATGGTAACGTTTGTTTCTTATCATCCCTCTGACGGCCCTTCTCACGATACCATTTACGTCTCTCGGGAAGAAAGGTCCTTTGGACATAGTTCCTATCCGTCTCCTTTCTAGATATTTGTGAAGTATGCTGTTTTTGTTTCCCACTATAACTATATCGTCAGCGTTTACTATATTGACTTCTTCGCCTTCCAAAGCAGACTTTGCAGCGAATGTTGCAAGTCTTCCAAGCACAGCGTTTTTTCCGTCAATTATCATATCTTTAAATAGATGATATATCCAAATTTAAACCTATCGATGTAATCTTTCGCCTTCAATTAGGCCTAAATAACTATCTCATTCTTGGCAGCCCATTCAAGTAGTTTTATTACATCTTCGACGGAGTATTTTCTTACAGAATCTGGCAGGACTTCAAGTATCCTTTCCAGAGGAGGAATATACGGTTTTATTGATTGGGGAATTACAGAATATGCATTAACCAGTGAAGTTAAAATCTCTTCAGCGTCCTTGCTGTTTATATTTGTCCCTGCGAATCCCATCTTCAGTAAAATTTGTAGTATTTTCCCATCTTGGAATGAAAGCTTAGGCCCATCAGTACCAAGCCCACTACTGCAAATATCACTGCAGAATACTGTTGCGGCAGAGGAATAAACGAAAAAATCTTATCTATGTATCCACTTACTGTTTGTATCGTAAGCCCAAGGAAATCTATGGCGCCTGCTAAGAACACCACAAGTCCTATAAAAAACAGTGATTTCTTCATATATCTTATTAGATTTCCGCTTAATTTAACCTTTTCTATAAATCCAGCAGCAAATTATATATTCAATGACCTTCAAATTAATAAGTTATGCAGAGCAAAAGATGTCAGTTTTGCGGGTTTCCATTTGAAAAAGAATGGAGTTTTTGTCCACAGTGTGGCAGACCATTAAAATCACAGGGAATAAATATCAGCGGCATAAATATAGATGTCACAAAAATGGTGCAAGAGATAATGCCACAAGTCTTAAATGGGGCATTGAACAGTTCGCTATTTGGTAACGTACCTTACGAGCGACAGAAAAAAGAGAATATCCCGAGACGTTCATTCTCGGCAAAGGAAATTATAGAACCAGAGGATCTAATCTCCAAGCATGGTGATACAATAATCCATGCAATCAATCTTCCAGGGATCAAAAACAAGTCGGACATTGATATAAACAAAATGCAGAATTCGATAGAGATAAGGGCAAAAAACGGAGATAAACTCTACCTTAAAATACTTAGAAGAGACAGAAAACAAAGTGTTATATCTGAGGAATTTGCAAACGAGAATCTTGTATTGGTTTTAAGAAAAATAAATTAAAATAAAAATTAGAAATATTTTATTTTATTGCTCATTCAAAGTCGCTTTCGTCTGAGCCATCATCGAAATCTTCATCTTCTATATCTTCGTCGTCCACTCCATCTAGTTCTCCTTCATCAATGATTTCGTCTTCATCTTCGACTTTGTTCTTTTTGGCCATAACAACCTCCTACTTTTTAAGCGCTGTTTCCCAACGCTGTATTGTAAAAGATAGATATCCTTTATAAATTTTTCCATCAAATAAAAACTTGTAATATTTTTAACATTTGTTTTTTGTCGGTTTTTACCCAATAAACCGTTTTTAATCAGCGTTGCCTTCAGATAAGCATGATCTCTACCAAAAGAAATAAGAAATTTAAGGAGAATTTCGATGTCCTCATAAACATGGCATTACAAACTCCTAAGATGTCGGAGAGATACACTCACCTCGCATACAGGCTTATCAAATCTAAGAAGGTGAAAATAAAGGGGGAGGAAAAGTTTTTAATATGTAAGAGCTGTAATAGATTACTTATACCAGGTAAAAACTGCCAGGTCAGGTTGAAAGAAGGGTTTTTAACCTATAAATGTTTAAATTGTGGAAATGTTAGGAAGGTAAAATATGATAAGAGGATATGATGTTAATCAGATAGAACTCGTAAACAGGCTAGCTGAGAAGCTGGAGAGCGAAAAATTGGTTACGCCTTTGGAATGGTCCAAATTCGTGAAAACAGGGTCTTCAAAGGACAGAGTACCATCTCAGAATAATTGGTGGTATCTAAGAGCTGCCAGTATTATGAGAAGGATGTATGTGAACAAGAAGCCTATAGGTGTAAATCGCCTCAGGACAATATATGGGGATAAGAAAAAGAACAGATACAGCGGCCATCATTTCAGTCCGGCGGGCGGGGCGATTATAAGGCATATATTACAGCAACTCGAGCAATCTGGATTGATAAAGAAAGTCAAGTTGCAGGCCCATTTCGGCAGAACCCTAACTCCAAAAGGAATCTCGCTTACGGATAGTACTGCAATGGAAATGATGAAAAAATAAAATGGAATATAACAAAAACAGTATGGATGATCTAGAGCAGAGGAAAAAGATGGAGCAGATAAGGCAGGAGATACTTACGAAATTCCTTACCAAAGAAGCAAGAGAGAGATTGGGGAACCTAAAATATGCGCACCCAGAACTTGCAGAGGAAATCGAAAACATGTTAATGCAGTCAGCTGTATCTGGAAGATTAAAATCAGTCATAGACGACGAAAAACTCAAAGAACTCTTACATGCAATATCCCAGCCAAAAAGGGAGCAAAAAATAAACTTTAGGAATAAATGAATATGGCAAGGAACAAATCAGCAGATACAAAAAGAGCATTGATTAAACACGCTAGGAAGACAAGTCGTCCGCCAGTATTTGCGCAGATACGGAAATATGGTACAAGGAAGATGGATAGGTCAAGAATGAATAAAAATGTAGGAAGGTAAAATGGCAGAACAAAGAATAATGACCGTAAATATGAGAAGAGGAATAGAGAAGGTTCCGCCGTATAAAAGGGCCGCATCCGGTACAAAATACTTAAAAGCATTTGTAAAAAGGCATATGAAGGCTGTTGATGTTAAAATAATGCAAGAGGTAAACAACGAAATTTTTTCTAGAGGAATGAAAGATCCAAAAACAAAAATAAGAGTGATGTGCTCAAAAGACGATAAAAAAATAGTTACCGTCAATTTGATAAAGCAGGCTCAATAAATGGAAATAGACGAAGAAAAGCTGAGTAATCAGCTGATGGAGATAGAATACATAAGAAGAGAGCTGGAGAATTATGTCAGTGCACTAAATTCTTTACAAGTAACACAAGACAATATAGCTAGGGCAGTAGACGGATTGTCAGGTCTAAAATCCAACAGCGAAGTGCTCGTTCCTTATGCACAGGACATTTTCGTGAAAGGGAATATAAGTGATATAAGCAGAGCGATAATAGGAGTAGGCAGCAATATTTTCAAATCCGTTTCGTTTAAGGAATTAAAGGAAAAACTGGAGAACGATTTCAAGGAAGTAAGCAACAACATAAATACAATAGCTCAGACAATACAGACTTTGCAGGAAAGAGGAACAAAATTAGAAGAAGACGCGAACAGACTTTACGAAAGCTATCAAAATTCATTGAAGTAATATGTTTGATTTCATAAGAAAGAAAATAAAGAATTCTATAGACTCTATACAGAAGAAGCTTTCCAAGGAAGAGGAAAATGAAATAAGGGAAGATATAAAGAAAGAAGAAGAAATAATAAAGCAGGATCAGAACGAACTAAACAAAGACATACTTCCACAAGACAGAAAGGAAATAAAAGAAGAAGTGAAAGAGATAAAGAAAGAGATAGCGGCACTGGACAAGGAGAAAACAGAAGTCAATAAGGCTAAAGAAGAACATACAGAATCAAAAGCGGAAAAAAAGAAAAAGCGAGTATTCTCTCATTCAATAACAGAAAGTGACGTCGATATGATTTACTCAGAGATAAAATCCGCCTTGCTAGAAAATAATGTAGCTCTTTCTGTTCTCGATAAGATACACTACGATTTAAATAAAAAGCTAGTTGGCGAGAGCGTTTCGGTCATAGGGAGTAAAAATTATATAGAAACAGCGATAAAAGAGGTCATATCCGATGTTCTTATAGGGTGCGAAAAAGAAGAGTTTCTTTCTAGGGTAAAGACTAAGAAGCCTTTCGTAATTTTGGTAATCGGGGTAAACGGCGCTGGCAAGACAACTACTATAGCAAAACTATGTAAGTTCTTTCTACTAAATGGTTTTAAACCGGTGATAGCCGCAGGAGACACTTTTCGCGCAGCGTCAATAGAGCAATTGGAGATCCACGCGAAGCGTTTGAATGTTCCTGTAATAAAGCATACCTACGGTGCAGATCCGGCCGCGGTCGCATTCGATGCAATAAAACACGCAAACTCTGCGAAAGAGGATGTCGTTTTGATTGATACGGCTGGCAGAAGCGATATAAACAAGAATTTAATCGAGGAGCTTAAGAAAGTAAAGCGCATAAGCAAACCAGATATGACTATCTTTGTTGGAGATTCGTTGACAGGAAATGACGTCGTAAAACAAGCAGAGATCTTCGACAAAGAAATTGGTATAGATATGAATATACTCTCAAAGGCAGATGTGGACAAAAAAGGAGGGGCAGTTCTTTCCATTTCGTACGTTACAAAGAAACCTATCTTATTTTTAGGCACTGGGCAAAACTATGAAGATCTACTTCCTTTCGACAAAGAAAAGACAGCAGGATTTATCTTAAATGATTAATATAATCGGACAGATATGGTTAGATATTAGATTTAACTGCCGCCAACGCTATAAACACTACCGAAGTTTACGAAGGGCATCACGCCATTAGGGGGTATGGCCCTTCCATTAATCCAGTCCAATGTGAATTTAGCTGTACCACCCCCTCCCGTTTCTATGTACGCAGAAGGATAATAAGACTGGAAACTTATATTTGTGTTTTCCGCAGTGCCTACCTGTTGATCGTTTATATAACCAGCCTGCAAAGGAGAGGAACTTTCCCAGGATATACCTGCTATACCAGGTACGCTGAGTGACTGTGAAAGCGTAACAAGACCGCTTAGATTGTATTCGGATCCCTCATAACTTGTAAGTGAATTTGACATCTGAAACAGGTAAGAATTATCCAATCCGCCGGCATTACCACCTTGTGAACTGGCAACCCAATCGTTTGCCGTGGAGAACCCTATGGGGAAACTACGCGGAGCTCCGGATACGGAGTAAACAGATACGTATGAATCTAGTATCATCGGAGAAGAGACCGAGGATTTTCCTATTATATAGGCATATGAGCTAGTACCTGCATATATTGTAATATTATTATTGACCGTGATGGATCCACCGGAAGTCCCGCTATTCCACTGATTTGAATTCAATGATGTACCTGCGAAGTTAGAATAGAAATTGAAAACATTCACACCGTCGTCGTATTCACCATATGTTGAAGATAGCTGCGGAGCTTCCCCTACATTGACGTTGTTGAAGAGATTCGTAGAGGTAGGAGCAAACCCTACATATATTGATAACTGTGAATACACAGGTAAACTAGGTAACCTTAACCAATAAATAGCATTTGAAGACGAAGTACCAGATTCCAACCATGATGGGATAACTGTCCCGTTTGCATAGAAAA
>JAJZNK010000029.1 GCA_021811735.1 Nanobdellota archaeon
TCGTTTTCAAAGGAACCGCAAGAAGCCGTACACAAGCCGTTCATTGATTACAAGAGCGGGAACATTCTAGAAGGTATCAAATACTGGAAAAGGCTCAGTGATGTCTTACTGTCCTATGTAGACCATAAAGAATCAAAACTGGAAGGAGATGTTGGGGTATTGGAAAGAAAACACCTCAATATAGATGGCTTCATTTACATAGGCAAGGAGGCGCGCAACCTGGAAAGGGCGGGGATAATCAATGATGTGAGATATGAGACTTATACGAGCGATGAAGAAATATCGGAAAAGATAAGATTCATGACTCTGAAGGATGCTAAGAAGCTAGGAATACCTAAAACAACTTACTATAGACTGATAAAAATGATAAACAAAGGCAAGGAAGCCAAGTTAAGAAGAATCACTAAGATGAAACTTGAACAATAAAGCTATCAATTGCCTTTCCTTATAAATAAACTCTTAATCTCATCATTTAACCAATCACCAAATGTAACCATCATTATAATCGGCATAAGAACCTCTATGGCTATTAATCTTATAAATATTATGTAAAAATATATAATGTACACAATTAGAGAAAATAATGCAACGAAAGTAAGTGTCAGCACAATTGTGCTTTTGCCAAAATACTTATACAAAATTCTAGCAAGAGGATTCAATTCTTTTGCTTGTCTTTTATTAAAGACATATTTTAAGGTTAATCTGTCTGCTCTGTACACACTAAATATGGCTGTAAAAGATTCTATTAAAAACATTATAGAGATGTTAGAAATAGAAGGATTCGAGTAATATAATTTACTGTTTATAAAGTAGAATAGTAAAAATGACACCACAATAAAAATAAAAGGGACAAAAACGGAATAAAGTGCTTTTATGTCAGCCTTATTTGAGAAAGAAAAGCGTTTATTCAATGATATCCATAAACAAATCAATAATGTGAAAATCACTAAGCCTATTAAGTGCACATACCAATATTCGTTTCCTAAAAAATAAAATATTAGAATCAGCGTCATGACAAAAATAAATAAAAACATGAATACAAGAAATCTAATTTTATACTTTGGTAAGGCCTTAATTGCGTCAGTTATAAGCATAAACCCTATAAAAGCAGTAGCACTTGCTCCTATAATGGATGTACCAGTGCTTGGTGAACTATATATACGCCAAATTATAGCTGAAGTAATATACGTAGCAACTACGCTATATAAAAATATTAAATAAGCATTAAGATGTTTCTTATATCCATTAAAATAAGTGTTGAAATAAAATGTTAAAATGCCTAAGACGACTCCTACCTCAATACCATTCCAGATAAAACCGACTATCCCATTTCCTCCATAAATACTAGAAAAGTTTTCTATTGGCCCAAATGGAGAAGTTAAAAACAAAAACCAATTATTATTTACATTATGGAAAGTATTATACCAGTTAAGATACAAATAACTAACAATAGTATAAATTATTAAGAAAATTGTAACCACGAAAATTGCGATAGTTGTACTTCTAATCAAATCTGAATGTTTATTCTTAATCTTTGATTTTAGATTAACTGGATTTTCCATAACAGTATCCTAACTATTCTATAAATTTTTGATTGACACTCTTAAGACATTTAGTTCTTCATTATTATTATATAAGACAGCCCCCTTTAGTGCCATTTCTCGCAGATAGCATTATCCCCTGCTTATGATGGGCTCGACGGGATTTGAACCCGCAACAATCCGGTTAAGAGCCGGATGCTCTACCGAGTTAAGCTACGAGCCCACCTAACAAATCATTTAATTGTACAGATAATAAAAATGTTTATTTTATGCCTAATAATTAATACACGTAATAATTGCCTTGTTTACCAGGTAAAATTCAATGTTGTTTGACTTTAAATTATTTATTATGTACCGTATATTCTCTTCCTTGTCCTCAAATAAAACCAGATGAGCATACTCTTTGCTGAGTTTCTTTATTTCCAGTAACTTCCATTCCTCATCCTTTAATTCATGGTTTTCTGGGAGCAATACCTTATTGTACTTTAATTCGTACAAATTCAATAGCTCTTCTGTCTGTTTTCTAAATTCCTCTCCCCTTGCGCTTAATATTATAAGCTCATTTCCTTCGTTAAGTGCCCCATTAAAGTACTTTATAAGCGGCTCATTTGGCAAAAGTTTGCCGCTATATTTTACATAAGCTAAGGTGTATAGCTGGCTTTTCCACTTTTTGCTGAAGCCCTTAGGAGGTTTGCCTTCTCCAATAGTAATTTCAAGGTCATTCAAAGTTTTATAATCTTCATCGCTTCTTTTCTCCCCTCCCAGTATAATATCACATAAGTCCTTTGCTGCCGAAACCAATGCTGTTTTATTGAAAAAAAGGGTGTCATCA
This sequence comes from Nanobdellota archaeon, assembly GCA_021811735.1. GTDB lineage: Archaea > Nanobdellota > Nanobdellia > Parvarchaeales > Parvarchaeaceae > Parvarchaeum. Next base: position 2,374 of record JAJZNK010000029.1, read on the forward strand.
AAATCAGAAACGAGTGCTGATAATTTTTTCATTTTATTATAAGTAGATGATCATTTAAATAATAAACGCGAGTTAAAGGTCTATAAGGGCCTATGGTCTAGTGGTTATGACGTCTGCCTTACACGCAGAAAGCCGGGAGTTCGAATCTCCCTGGGCCCATAGAAAAAATTGAATTTATATAATAAAAAAGCGTTTAATGGGAATGATAAATGTAGGACTTTATTACAACATTAAAAAAGGTCACGAAAAGGAATTCGAGGAAACATTTAAAAAGGTAGTGGACTACTTAAAAACCAGCGTGAAAGGATTTGAAAAAGCGGACATATACAGGAAAGTTTCCACTGATGAAAGCTTGACTGAGTACATGATATACAGCGAATGGCAGGATGCAGATTCGTTCAGGGAATTCACAAGAGGAAAGGCGTTCCGTGAGACTACTGACTATGGCAAAAGCATAATAGAGGGAAGACCATACCACAGGATATTTACAACGATAAATGAAAAGACCACATCAGAAGGCGGCCGCTGATTCTCCAACAAAAACTGGATTTTCCACAATTATCCATTTCCTTGCCTTTGCCCTTCTTAATTCTCTGGCGACTTTCATCCATTCCGTTATCGAATCGACTTCGTACAATAAAAGGAATTCGAAATCGTCTATTGAAAAGGAAGAAGTCGTATAAGATCTTATGTTTTTATTGTACTTGCTATTCACGGCAATACTGATGTGTTCCTTCATTATCCTCGTCTGCTCTTCCTTGCCAAGCAGATACCATTTTGGATCCTTTTTTACAGGGTATGCCACTAAGTATTTCAACCGAGGATCCTGCTCCAAATAAGACACATTTGGATGTTCATAGACTGAAAGATAGCTGTACGTTTCATCCAGATACCCTCTCCCCATATCCATAAGATTGGTTTTAAAAGTCAAAAGACCGCTGTATGAATCTGACATGTTCCATATTATAAAATCAGAGTTATGCTTTGTTGACAGATACTGTCTGCATATGAAAGTGCCTTTTTTTCCAAGCTCTTTCGACAGACTCCTTATTTTGTTAAAAAGTCTTTTCCTATCACTGGCCCGGATATCCGGGTTAAACTTGAAGCACTGCAAAGAAACAAGAAGATCCTCCATAAAATTGCATCATCCCCCTTTTATGTTGCCCTTGCTGTGCGTTTTATAGAACAGCAAAGCTACGATGGTCTTGGTGTCCATTATCCTGCCAGAATACGCCATTTCAAGTGCATCATTAAACCTTATGTTTAATGGTTGTATTATTTCGCTTTCGTCGGGGTCATTCTTTGTCCCGACCAGGTCGCTGGCAACATAAAAGTATTCGGTATTCGTCATTATGGCGGGATTGCTCCAGCTACTGAACAGAAACCTCACTTTTTTTGGGAAATATCCTGTTTCCTCGGACAACTCTCTCTGCACTGCTTTTATCTTGTTTTCGCCTGGTTCAATCGAGCCTGCCGGGAGCTCGTATATTTTCCTATTCAATGCGAACCTAAACTGCTTCTCCATTATTATAGTATTTTTGTCTAGGAAAGGAAGTATCACTACCGAATCTGGCTTTACTATCCTGAAATTTTTCATGGTTTTTCCGCGCACTTTGAAGTAATCCTCCTCTATTTTCATGCTTTTCCAGGGTGATTCATAGACTATTTTTCCCATTTCATTGTAAGAAACTCACTATATTATAATCTTAAGTACTGGCAGATATCTCCCTTCTTTCACCTCGCCGTAACTGGAGACAAAATATTCGAGCATGGAATTAAATTCTTCCTCATAGGAGTAAATGCTGTCCGGAGAACCGCCGTTTTCAAGGCTTTCCAGAAAATCGTATGCTATGCCGTGATAAAATCTACCGATGTAGTTTATAGAATTAGTGTATGCATTATCGAGCGATTTCTGGTTGTGATACTTGTACTCTGTTTTCAGATCATCAAACATCTTCCTGTTGGATTTAAGATCAAGTAATCTTTCGGCTATGCCCGTGACTATTTTGTAATTTTTTATGCATGTCTCAAGGTTCATTTTCAGGGCATACGCATTGAAAGGATCTACGCCATAAAGCAGCGTATCTAATTTTTTCCTTGAAATTGACGCAAAAGAAACGAAGAAATCATACGGCCTGAAAAATTCCATATCCTCCGGCATATTTATACAAGGCATTAAGTATATAAAAACGATAAGTTCATAAGAAGATATGAAAAAACCGACATGTGATATGAGAGGCATGCTTTCGTTTCAGATACTTAACATACTTAAGAAAAAGGACCTATGCGGTGAAGAATTGGCAAATAATATAGAAAAATGCCGTGGAAAAAAGCCTGTCGCAAGCACTATCTACCCGGCACTTAAAAGATTGTCTGACAGTGAATTAATAACCTGGAAAAGAAACGGCAAAAGAAAGGTGTACTCCATAACAAAAAAAGGTGCGTGTGAGGAAAAGAAAGCCCTTGTATATTTTGAAAAACTGTATTCCAGTATCCAAAAATAGGGGGCGGGGGCTTTAAGCCCCCATTATTTGAGGAAATTTTGATGAATAGGATTGGCCCAAATGGGCCAAAACAAATTTACCTTAATATCTCTATTCCAAGCTCCTGATTTATAGCGCCAGTGGTCTTGGAAAGGGTGTTTATTTCTTCAGGCCCCAACAGATAAGGGGAGCTTACTCCCGTTATTATTGTCATAACCCTCAATTTCCCTGTAAGAGACTCATCAACTTTTGCTCCCCAGATCACTACTGCGTCAGGATCCAAAGACTGCGTCGCCATCTCACCTATTTGGTTTACTTCTGACAGCGTCAGGTCAGGCCCTCCTGAGATGTGTATCAAAGCTCCTTTAGCTCCTTTGTAACTCACGTCAAGAAGAGGGTTGTTAAGGGCCCTTCTCACGACTTCGGCTACCCTGGAGTCGGAAGCATCCGTTTCTCCTATGCCTATCACCGAAACGCCTCCTTTATTCATTATCGCCTTT
>JAJZNK010000012.1 GCA_021811735.1 Nanobdellota archaeon
ACCGGCACTGCGTTGCCTATTTGCTTGTATTGTGCACCCATGCCTCCTACAAAGATCCAATTGTCAGGGAATGTCTGTATCCTTGCATATTCCCTTATTGTAAAAGGTCTTGTTTCATCTGGATAACATCTCTCCGTTTGTTTTTGAGCTGGAGAAGTGGTTAGTGTAAGACTCGGTTCGTCCCATGATAACCTCCTTGCCATCCCTCGCTTTCCGCCTCCTGATCCGAAACTCTTGCCTAAATACTTCTTCTGCAGCTCGATCGGTAGATCGACCCAACTTCCTCCTGGGGGAACCAAAGCGAGTATTTTTGCCCTGCTTTCTGAATATTTTGCGCCTTGTGACTTTGGTACGTTTTTCAGACCTTCTCTCAAAGTAACTATTTTTTTTGAGGGCTCAGGGTAGACAAAGTTAATTCCAGGGAGTGTTCCTATTATGAATATACGTCTTCTTTTTTGAGGTACTTCATAGTTCATCGCATCAAGAATTTTGTACTGAACATTATATCCAAACGATTCAAGCACTGAAATCATTGTTTTTAGTGTTTTTCCACCGTTATGAGTCACAAGACCTGCAACATTTTCGCCTATAAAGATTTTAGGGTGCACTTCTTTTATGCATCTTGCAAATTCAAAGAAAAGAGTGCCCCTCGTGTCTTCAAATCCAAGTCTCTTTCCGGCGTGGCTGAAGGATTGGCATGGAAATCCACCAGTCACTACTTCTGCCTCGTAACCACTCCAGTCAACATTCTCTACCCCTTTACATAATACTTCCCAGTCAGGTCTATTAGCCTTTAGAGTCTCGCATGCGCATTTCCAATTTTCTACGAGAAGTTTGGTGTCGAATCCGGCTTCCTCAAATCCCAAGGCTAAGCCTCCTGCACCAGCAAAAAGCTCTATTACACTAAACTTACTCTTAGACATATTATCACTTATATTGCTCCAATATCTAATACTTTTCTATCAACATCCATTAAGTCACCATTCATTTGGTGCTCCCAGAACCTCGCCACAATCCATCCATAAGCCTTATGCATCATTGTAGCATTTTTGTCCCTCTTAATGTTATTTTCAAGTTTATTACTCCAAAAACGCTTGTTTGATGTAGGCATCTTATAGCATCTATTGCAACCATACCAAAAACACTCATCAACAAAAAACGCTATTTTAGTTGAAGGTATGACTACATCTGAATTTTCAGGCACTTTAGAATGAAGCCCGTAGTTCTTTATGCCCAATGTTTTAAGATGATGCCTTAGGGTTATATCTGGATTTGTATTCACGGATCTTATCCTTGACATCATATAGCTTATTTGTGCATGAGTCATTTTGTCTACCAAATCAACACCTCAGACTAAATTCCTCATTGGCAAGTTATTGAGTTCCGTATTTATCCCCAACTCGTTAGTCTCGTGAATAAGTACAACTATATTATGACATAAAAACTTTAATAAAAGTTCGTTTACCTGTGCAGTTAGTGTTTTGCCTTTTAAAGTCTCATTGAACTTACTTTTAATCATAAAGAAAGTAGTCTCTATATTTGATCTTAGATGATAATGCCTCATAAACTCTTTTTGGTGCTGCATAAAAAATCCATACATTTCACTCCAAGTATTACCCCCTTCTGGAGTTCTCGTATTAATCTTAAACGGAATAAATGGAATCGCACCAAGTTGCCAGATTCTATCTATATTGTACTGAGAAGTATATCCTTTATCTGCAGATACTTCACTGATAGTAAAACCATTATTGTGAGTTGTAGTGATAAGCATGTCTAAATATGGAGAATCGTTATCATTTTCCCCACTTACTTCTACAGCAGTTATAATATTCGTTTTGACTCCACAGCATACGTGTGCTTTAAGCCATTTATGATAAGAGTTAGTTTTATGCTTCTGCTTACAGTATTCACCAAATTTCGTAGTTTTAAATCCTGTGCTGTCTACTGCAAACTTGACTTCCACAAGTCTCAAGGGCAACGAGGATAAGATTATTAGCATTTTTAGTATTGGTGTTAATTCCTTTGATTGAATAAAATGACCCACTGATGCAAAACAAGGGGTATGCGTGATTAATCCCAATTTATTTGCATTTTCTAAATCGCTCATAAATCGCCTTAAACTAACTTGTGTGTATACCTTGAATGCACTTGCAAAGAGCATATCTCTCATAGCAATTTTTGGTCTGCCAAATCCGTATTCGCTTTCTTCTACATTTTGTAATAAGTCTGTAAGTAGTTCTATGAACTTAGTCTTTTCGGTTATCTGGCTTTTGTCATAGGCAGACCAGTTTTGCTGGTATACCATTCTTTGTTGCGACATCAATATCAACACATAAGTGTATATGTGTATATCTATGACACTACCTAATATATAAATGTTGTGTGTGTATATGTGTATAAGTGTAATCTGGTGCATAAATGGGTAGAATTGACATAGTGCTCTCTGATGAAGTCGAAAGGCAGTTAAGGGAAGAGATAGTTAAAGAGTTAGGTATGAAGAAGGGAAACATAAGCATAGCTATAGAGCAGGCAATAGTTATGTGGATAGCTTCTAAAAAGACAAAACGAAGTAATGCAGCAAAAAAAGCTTGGGAAAAACGAAAGTATAATAATGTTAAATAACGACTCTTTTATATGGCAGAAAGTATTTTGTGGGAAGCAGATCCACATACAATAGCTAAACACCGAATATTACAAGCATACCTTGAGGCTTGGGCACCAATACTCCTACAGTCTCATATGGGACGGATAGTATACATAGATGGATTTGCTGGGTCTGGAGAATATACAAACGGATACGAGGGGTCTCCAATAATAGCATTGAAGACAATAGTAAACCACGCATTCTTTCCAAAATTTACTGGGGATATAACTATGCTATTTATAGAAATAAAACCAGAGAGAGCTGAGCATCTTGAAGCTCTTATAAAAACTAAATTTTCTAATCTTCCTAATAAAATACATTGGGAGGTTAAAACTGGAGATTTCGGGACGAACCTTAAAACAAGTTTAGATGGATTACATAAAGAAAAGAAGCGATTAGCTCCCACTTTCTGTTTTGTAGATCCATTTGGGTGGAAGGATATAGATGTTGATTTGTTATCAGAATTTATGTTGGAAAATAAGGCAGAATTATTTATTACTTTTATGGTCGGATTTATAGATCGATTTTCTGGTGATGAGAGAAATCATAAATCTATGTCAAAAATTTATGGAAAAGAACAAATTGACGAAATAAATAAGCAGAAAACTCAAGAACAAAAGGAGGAAACTACTCTTAAACTCTTTATTAAAAATATAAAAGATACAATTAATAAAAAAGGCAAAACCGACAGAATTTATGATCTTTCTTTTGCTGCAATAAGTAGGAATAATCGATTAATCTATTATTTGGTTTATCTAACATCACATCTAAAGGGTCTTAAGGTTATGAAAGAGGCAATGTTTGCCATAGGAAAAGATAAAGGTAGTTTCAGATTTAACGATTTCCTTGATGACCAAGATCCTGGCCGTCAAGGAACACTTATGGATTACAATGATGTTAATTCGTGGCAAAATAACGCTGGAGAAGACCTCTATAAGGCATTTGAAGGTAAAAAAACAACTGTAAACGAAGTGGAAAACTACACCTGGACGGATACAAGATGGATTTTTAGGAAAGGCATTCTTCAGAGATTAGAAAAGAAGAACTTAATTAGATATCTTTCCAAAAGGAAGAAAAATGCTCTGACATACGATGATTATGGTAATTTAGAATTCGTATAAGATTAAAAGTCAGGCCACCATACTCCTTCAAGTTTATACTTCTTAAGCAATATGTTAAATGCTCTTTGCATCTTCTTATCGAAACCTTCCAAATTTGGTCTTTCTCCAAGAGCCATTTCTATTTCTCCCATATTAGATCCACGCATATGTAATGATTCTCCATAGATATGGTCTGGTCGTACTTTAGCTACAATTTGCAGTATGTTTTCTAAGTCCTCAAAAGGCAATGGTCTTATCTTTACAGAAGGAAATACTGGTGCGATAATTATACCTGTATCAAGTCCAACTTCCTTAGCTTTTTCAAGTATCTTAAATCTACCTTCTGGAGGCGAAACTCGTGATTCTACCACTCTTGCTAAATCATGATTTAGCGTTGCTATTGACACCTGTATTCTTATTTGGCTCTTATAATCCTTGAGAAGATCAAAATCCCTAATAGCTAAAGGTGATCTTGTCTGTATACAAAATTTCACTCCTTCTGGCAGTGCTCTTTCTAAAATTTTCCTTGTTATAGGGAGCAACTGTGGCAAATACGCATCATGTGTTGATGACATCATTACTTCTATCCCCTTCCATTTACTCCAGTTAGTATCTTCTATTGCTTGATCTATATTGTTTGGAACAAAGAAATAATTTCCCCATGCCTTATGAACGGCGTTTCCTACTCTGGCCTCACCATATCTCTTATGTATGTTATCAACATAGCAAAATCTACAGGCATGTGTGCATCCTATTGCATAGTTTATAGCCCATCCATCTGATAGTTCCTTTCCTATTCCGCCATTTTTGACATTTGTGAGTTTTGATGGCTTAATTAAAGGTGTTGCAATTTTATATTCTCCAAATGTAATTGTTCTTGAATTAGCATTGAACATGTAACTTTCTAAGCTCTCATTTCTCTTCTTTATTTCCTTAATTCGATTAAGCCTTATTGTACTCCATGCCTTCAAAGCCGCCTCTCGCCTCATCTGATTTTGCTTAACTTCAACTTGCTTTTGTCCAAAATTCATGTTTTTTACCCTATGTTAATATTAGGGACCTGAAAGTTTAAAATACATATATACATAAACGCTTACACATATACACAAATCTACTCTCGACACCCATTCAGAATTGCTTTGAATGACTTTTTACACACATTTGTCACTTTTTACACAAATGGTATTTTTTACACAAAGCCCAGATTAAGAAACATTTATATATCTTAATGTTATAACATTAAATTACATTATAATACATTTATAAAATGTAAATGTAAGATGAGTAAAATGACAATTAAAAATATTGATAAAAAAGCAAGAAAGTATACGACAATAACAATACCACAGCCACTTTTTAATAAGATAAAGTCAAGCATAGAAAATACGGGCTTTTCTTCAGTTTCAGACTGGGTCACTTTTGTATTA
>JAJZNK010000013.1 GCA_021811735.1 Nanobdellota archaeon
AAAGAATTTATAGAATGGACCAAAGGAGTTTGGACCTTTAACGGGGAGAGTAAGACTAAAATAGGGCATCCTGCACCATTTCCTATAGAGTTACCAAAAAGGTGTCTAAAAATGTTTAGTTATGTTAATGATGTTGTTTTGGACCCTTTTTTAGGCTCGGGTACCACACTTATAGCTTGTTTGAATGAAAAACGAGTAGGAATAGGGATAGATATTGATAAGAAATACTGCAAGTTGGCGATAGAACGGTTAAAAAAAGCCGGGGCATTGGAAAATAAACTAAAAGCATAAGTTATGAAAAAATCCTTACCTCAAAGAGAAATAATAATGGAGTATTTCAAAAAACACCCTAAAAAGAACATAAAACATCCAGAAGTAGTTGATTGGGCAATTGCGGAATACGAAAAACGAACGGGTAAAAAATTCAGAGATCCGGATAGAGAGATAAGGAAATTATCACAAGAAGGCCAATTAATTAAAATTGCGAAGGGAGTATACAAGTATGATGCTAAAGTTGTTAAGAAAAGAAATTTTGAAGATTTCACAGCCACGCAAAAAAGTCAGATTTTAAAACGAGATGATTACAAGTGCGTAATTTGTGGAAAAGGATTAAAAGATGGAATTGAATTACAAGTCGATCATATAAAACCTAAAGATCTGGGAGGAAAAGCTACTATTGACAATGGACAGACTTTGTGTTCTATGCACAACTTCAGGAAGAAAAATTACGGACAAACTGAAACCGGTAAAAAAATATTCATAAGATTATACGATGAAGCAAAATCTTTGGGCGATAAAGAAGTAATGAAATTCTGTGAAGACGTTTTAAAAGTTTATGAAAAAGATAATATAAATGGCCACATAGTCTGGAAACATTGAAAATTTTATCATCCTATACATAAAGAAACATCAACCTTTTGTTTTAATTACATAAAAGACGGTACAATGTAAGGTTCCCCATTATTTAAAGTAATATTAGAAAGTCATTGATATTGTAACTAACCCCAAAATACAGTAATGCGGACTTATCAAGCTCAAATAGTTCCTGGTTTTCTCAGTAAATTTTGCCTTAATGAATAAATTTATACTTTGAGGCATAGTTTAAGTTATGAAATATTTTTCTGTTGATGAAATACGTAAACTCGAAGAAGAAGCGATAAGAAAGGGGATGACCGTAGAGAAAATGATGGACAACGCCGGCAAGTTATCAGCCGAATTTATAACTAAGAACATAACTTTCACAAAAGTAGTTTTCATAGCAGGAACCGGAAATAACGGTGGTGATGTTATCTCGACAGCTTTTCATCTGTTTAACATAAAACAGAACGATTCAAAGATCTTCATATTGGGAAAGGAAGATGAGTTAAACGACGGATCACGGGCTTTCTTAAATCTCATAAATGATATTAGAACAATAAGTATTAGCTTTATCGATGACACAAGTAAACTCGATTCCTTATCAACAGGGGTGAAGGACGCGGATCTTCTAGTGGTTGGTATATTCGGCACAGGTTTTCACGGTAGTCTTCCTGAAATACCAGGCAAAGTAGTTGATATGGTTAACGAATCGAACGCTAAAAAAATCAGTCTGGATATCCCCTCAGGTATAAACTGTGATACTGGAGAATTTGAGAAGACCGTAAAATCTGATTTCACATTTTCGATGCTTTGCATGAAGAAAGCATTCCAAAATCAAAAAGTAATTGAAATGTGCGGTCACATAGAGGTGTTCGACATCCTCAAATAAATATAACGCCGTTATATTTATAAATGAATGCCTTCTAATAAGCCTATGAATTATATTGACGTTGAGAAACTACGTGATGATTTCCCAATACTTAAAAAAGAAATTAACGGTAATCCGCTTATCTATTTTGATAATGCGGCCACATCCCAAAGACCAAAACAGGTAATAGACGGCATAAAATATTTTTATGAAAATATAAATGCTAATCCTATACGAAGTATACATTCACTGGCGGAGCAGGCGACTTTAGAATACGGCAAAGCTAGGGAAAAAGTCGCTAAATTCATAAATGCGGATCCTGATGAAATAGTTTTTGTGAGGAATACGACAGAGGCGATAAATCTCGTGTCCTTTTCTCTTCCATTCAAAAATGGGGATAGAATCTCAACTACTTATCTAGAACATCATTCCAATCTTCTTCCATGGATGCGCCTAAAGGAAAAAGGCGTGGAAATCGATATTGTAAACACGAATGAACATTTTGAACTCGATATGGATTATTATAAACATATCCCAAAAGGCACTAGGTTGGTTGCAGTAACTCATGCTTCGAATGTCACTGGCACGGTAACTGACATTAAAGAGATTACGCAGCTTGCGCATGAACAAGGAGCTTTAGTTCTGGTTGATGCAGCCCAATCGATACCGCATTTGCCGTTTAATGTCAAGGATATAGGGGCAGATTTTATCGCGTTTTCAGGACACAAGATGCTTGGACCTTTTGGAGTAGGTGTATTATATATCAAAAAAGAGGTATCAAAAAATCTGGGTCCGTTCTTAACAGGCGGTGAGATGATAAAAGATGTAAATATGACCAAGATAGTCTACGAAAATTCTCCGACGCTGTTTGAAGCCGGCACTCAGAATATTGAAGGTGCCTATGGTCTAGGTCTAGCGATAGATTACTTGAATTCTGTAGGGATGAAAAATATAGAGAATTATGAAAAAGCATTGACTTCCTACTTATATGAAAATGCAAAAAACCTCGAGAATGTGGAAGTTTACAGTGGCAAAAGCAAAAACTTTTTAGGTATATTCTCATTTAACGTTAAGGGATTGCATTCCCATGACACTGCTTATCTGCTCGATAAGAAAGGTATAGCAGTAAGATCAGGCTTTCACTGTGCTCAGCCACTTATAGAAGAGAGGTTGAAACTTCCTGGGGCTACAAGAGCGAGTCTTTATTTTTACAATACAAAAGAAGAGGTTGATAAGTTTATAGAAGAATTAAGTAAGGTTGCGATAAAATATGGAAGATGATAAATTTTACGAATTGGTAGAACTTTACAGGAATCCCGAGCATTTCGGCAAGCCAACCAAATATAATTGTTCTTCAGAAGGATACTCGCCATCATGTGGTGATAAGTTTTCCGTTTACTTAGAAGTCGAAAACAACATAATAAAAGATGCATCTTTTGACGGGAGGGGCTGTGTTATCTCAACAGTTTCTCTATCTAAGCTTTGTAGCTATCTTATAGGCAAAAAATTAAATTTCGTTGACAGTCTTAATCTCGAAAGCATAAAACAACTCGTAGGAATAGATGAGTTAAGCATCTCGAGAGTAAAATGCGCTACAGTCGGTTTAGATGCAATTAAAAAGATTTCAGCCGAATCAAATAAAGTTTAGTTGTAGATGTTCGCCAGTTCATTGAATATTTATAAACGCTATCCCCTTTATTTTATCTATGCGAACCAACCAGCAGGATAAAGACAGATACACAACTTCTCTAAGAACCAAAAAATCCCAGTCGGCCTTAGAGTACATGATGACGGCTATGTTGATTGCGATCTTTTAATGAGAAATCCCTATCAATAGCATCACCTCAAACAAATATAAATCTTTTGTTCTCCATAAATATACGTCTTGTATAAACAGCTATTCGCGGCGTAAAACCCGCAGCAAGACTTACATATAAGGTGCTGTCGGCGAGTGAAACCTACGGACCTCCCTAAAAGGAGATTCATCAAACCACTCCGCCGATGCACCCTTAAGGAGTCATTCATGGTATTCCCTGTCCTCCATAAGCATGATGTAGATCACCCGAAGGAGCTTGCGTGCAGCGGCAATGACAGCCTTCTTCTTGCTTCCGCTGTTCTTTGCAATCCTTTCATAGTTTTTAGTGATCCATGAGTATTTTCTGTGCATAATGTGTATCCTTACGCATTCGACAAGCAGAGTCTTCAGGTATTTGTTGCCTTTGACGATGTGTCCCTTCCTGTCAGTGCCGCCAGACTGGTAAACTCGAGGCACAAGTCCAGCGTAAGCCTCAAGCTTCTCAACGGAGGAGAAGCGTGAAATATCGGCTATCTCAGAGGCTATAGCCAGGGCAGAGTAGCTCCCTATCCCAGGTATAGAATCTATCAGCTCGGCGTATCTGAAGTCCTTCTCCTCTTCAGCAATCTGTGAATCCAGCACCTTTATCCCAGCAAGGACGTTCTCAAGCCCCAAAGCCATGACAGAGGTGAATTCATTAGCCTTGAGCACCTCTATGTTCAGTTTGGAGAACGTATCCACGTGGAAGCCGTGTGAGAACATCTTATACCTGAGCCTGTTCTTCAGTCTTGTAGCCTCAGTGACAAGCGAATCCCTGTCATGGCATAGTTCACGCAGATCCCTTATCCTCTTGGATGGAACGTATGACTGGGGCAGGAAACCAGCCTTATGCAGATCAAGTAAAGTATGGGCGTCAACCTTGTCAGTCTTCTTCACAGACTCGGCTATAAGCCTCACCTTGAAGGGATAGGCAGCTATCACCTTCCCGTACCCTTCTATCATCGAAAGTATCCCGTTAAAGCATGAGGAGGTCTCTATTATCATGGTAGTATCCTTACCGTTAGCTAACATCTTCTCAAACCCTTCCTTGGAAGTCTCCACGTACCCCTCCCTAACAGTCTCTCCATTCTCTTCCACTACCACGTAGCTCTTCGTCTTCCCCGTGTCTATCGACACGATTCTTTCCCTTGTTCCTGCCTTTCCCATGTTTTTCCCACCTCAACTCAAGCGCCGCGACTTTAGACTTGTCGCGGGGCTTCGCAAACTATTTATTTTCTCTCTCTCTCTCTTATATGCGCCTGCACCATAAATCGCAATCTGCACTGGAATATCTCATGACCTATGGTTGGGCAATACTGATCATAGTCATCGTAGCAGTAATCCTATACAGTATGGGCATATTCAATCCAGCATCAAGCGTATCCTTCACAAGCTCAGGCTTCTCCCCTTTCACAGTCTCATCCTCCTCATGCAACAGCATAGGCTATAAGGTAGCAGTGATAGCAGGTCCAATCCCAAACAATGCAAATTCCCTGCAAATAACCAAGGTATACGTTATCTCAGCCACAGGAGCAAACGTATCCAATTCAGCGTATATCTTACCATTTCCAGTCACCCTTAAAAGCGGTC
>JAJZNK010000034.1 GCA_021811735.1 Nanobdellota archaeon
AATTGATAAAACGGAGATAATAAACCTCGGAAATAGAGGCACTACCTCCGTTTTGAAAATTGCCGATATTGTTAAAGAGAAAATGGGACTAAAGGAAGTAAACTATAAAATGTCAGATTCTAAAGATGGAAGAGGTTGGAAAGGAGATGTAAAAAAGATAGAGTTGGATACATTAAAAGCAGAGAGCTTGGGATGGAAAAACAAATACGACAGTGATGAAGCCGTTGAGAAAGCAGTTATTGAGATACTAAAAAAGATTTGAATTAGGACTTCTGGTTTTAATGGAGATAGTTTATTGCTTATAAGGGAGGGTTTTGTGCGAGTCATAAAATTTCTTAAAAATATGGGAAAACCTCTCGTCTTTCTCAGCGAACTCTATAAAAGTTTCAACCCAAAACTCCTTTGAGCCTATGTCGTACCTCTTGCCCTCTATTTTTACCCCAAAGATATCCCTATCCTTACACATGAGATTAAGCGCATCTGTCAGCTGATATTCATTGTTTTTACCTAAATTTATTTTATCAATAAAATCGAATATTTCTGGTTCTAATGCATAAGCTGCTGTAATAGCAAGGTTACTTGGTGCTTCAGAAATCTCTGGTTTTTCAATCATATCTTTTATTAAATACAAGTTATTATCAACCTTCTCACCTTTAACAATTCCGTAATATTTAGTTTTTTCCATAGGTACTTCCTCTAAACAGATAGAAGTAGATTGTGTTTTGTCAAAAATGTCCAGAAGCTGCCTTACAACTGTTTTATCGGTATACGATTTATAAATAGTGTCGCCTGCTAAAACTAAAAATGGCTCATCATTTACAAATTTCTTTGCATATTTTACTGCGTCGGCCAAACCTTTTTGCTCCCTTTGTCTGACGAAGAATATCTCAGGAAAATCTGGTGTAACATTAAATTTTGAATCGAGTTCATTATAATCAAAGTAGTTTATTATAGACTCTTTACCCTTTCCAACTATTACTAATATTTGATCTATACCGGCACTTAAAATCTCATCCACAACATGATGTATAACAGGTTTATCCAATATGGGCAGCATTTCTTTAGGCTGCGCTCTAGTCAAAGGATACATCCTAGAGCCTAAACCTGCCGCAGGTATGACTGCTTTTCTTATTTTAGCCATAATGCCCAACTATTTTTAGATTAGAATTGCTATTTAAACTTAAAATTCTACGCATGTCTATAACAAATTTACCGGTTCTTACATTCAACTCCCTAAATTCTGGCCATTCTGTTGCTATAACTACTGCATCCGAGTTTTCAATGCAATCCTTTGCACTGTTAAATAATTCAACATTTTCTAGTTTAATCTTGGCCATAGGATCATAAGCATTGACTTTAAACCCGATACTAAGAAGCTTTTCCACCAATTTTACTGCCTGCGATTCTCTGGTGTCATCGGTATTAGCTTTAAATGTAAGGCCTAATACTCCAACTCTGATATTCTTTTCTGACCCACTAAACTTGTCTTCTAATAAATCTATTATTCTTAAAATTCTATTTTTATTCACTTTTACTGCGCTTTCAATTATAGATAAGTTCTCACCCAAGTCTTTAGCAAACGACATAAATGCTGTAGTATCTTTTGGAAAACAAGACCCTCCAAAACCTATGCCAGCTTTTAAAAAATAAGGCGCTATTCTTTTATCCAGACCCATCCCTCTAGCAACTTCTTCAACATCGCAACCAGGCACCTTTTCACATAAATTGGCTATCTCATTTATATAAGACACTTTAACCGCTAAGAAAGCGTTACTTGCGTACTTTATCATTTCAGCGTTTTCGTTTGTAGTTTCTATTATCGGAGAATTGGCAAATTCCCATATTTTTTTAACCTCTTCGATTGCTTTCTTATCATTTCCACCAATCACAACCCTATCTGGTTTTAATGTATCCTCTATCGCAGTGCCCTCCTTCGTAAACTCTGGATTTGATATTATCGTCATACCTGTTTTCCTCATTAAATTACTAGCCGTACCTGGTAGGACCGTGCTTTTAATAATTACAATCGCATTTTTATTTACTCTCTTTACATTTTCTACGGCATCTTCAACATACTTTAAATAAATCTTGCCATCTTTATTTGGAGTTGGTACTATTACAAAAATATAATCCGCTTCTTTAAGCGCACCATAGTCTGCAGAAAATATTAACTTTTTAGAGTTCTTTATCAACATTTCTTTTAAACCTGGTTCATATATGGGAGGTTCTCCGGCAGACAAAGATTTCACTTTTAATTCATCTATGTCTATTCCAACAACTTCGTACCCTGCTTCTGCCAATGCTACGGAAGTTACTGAACCTATATATCCAAGACCAACTACTCCTATCCTCATAAATTTTTCTTCTCCCTCAACCATTCTATCGTATAATTTAAACCTTCATCCAAACTAACTTTTGGCTCCCAGTTTAAAATTTTACGTGCTTGTGTAATGTCTGCAGCTCTTCTTTTTGGATCCTCCTCTCTAGGCTCTAAATGTACTATTTTTGACTTACTGTTTGTCTTCTTAATGATAAGCTTCGCCAAGTCCAATACGCTTATTTCCTTATAGTTTCCTATATTCAAAACTTTACCTTTTCCTTTATTAATCGTCAAAAACTTCCAAGTAGCATCAACCCAATCACTTACATAAAGAAATGACCTTGTCTGTTTACCATCACCATGCACGGTTATTGGCTTGTTTCGCAATGCCTGGTCTATAAACCTAGGTATAACTCTGCCGTAAAAGCCATCCTCTCTTATTCTTGGACCGTAAACATTAAAAGGCCTTTGTATCCTTACATCTAACCTATATTGACGTTCATAAGCCATTATAAGTGCTTCTGAAAAACGCTTGCTTTCATCGTAACAGCTCCTTATACCATTTGGATTTACGTATCCGAAATAATTTTCAGGTATTGGCAGTATCTTCGGATCACCGTAAACTTCCGATGTGGAGGTATACATAAATATCGAATTTCCCTTCCTTGCTATCTCAAGCATGTTCCTTGTTCCAATATCGTTTGAGTCTATAGTAGCAAGAGGATTATTTATATAATCTTCTGGAGATGGTCTGGCTGCCAAATGAATCACAAAATCAAATTTCTGATCGGTGTTAAACTTTTCCACAGGCTTCTTGATAAAATGCACTTCTTTTGGAACCTGTATCTCCTTCGAAGTTGATAAATTATCAACTACAGTCACATCAAAACCATTTTTAAGTGCCCTTTCGCAGAGGTAACTACCTAAAAAGCCATTTCCTCCCGAAATAAGAATACTTGCCATGATTAGATATCAGATAAGATATATATAAATAGATTTAATAAATTATATGAAAACTAAAATAATAGGAGTAATGGCGGCAAAAAACTTAGTTTCTCAAGGTTACCCCTTTTTGGAAGCAATATATTCCTTTCTTAACTGGGGAGATGAACTGTATGTGGGAGATGATTCATCCGATGAGACTTACGCTATCCTTAGTAGAATTGCCAAGAATAAAAGAATAAAGGTTTTTAAACTACCCTGGAAAAACGCGACAAAAAAGGGAAAAGCAATAGGAATCGCATACAATGACCTTATAAAAACAGTAAAAAGAAAGGTTAAGCCGAATGATTTTATTTATGAACTGCAGAGCAACGAAATAACACATGAAGATATTTATGAAGAGATGAGAGCTTTGCCAGAACAGTATCCATATTATAAGGGTTATTTCGTGCCTCTGAAAGAGATGGTAGGAATTTACAGCATAAGGGATGGAACATACAGATTCAGATTGGCCAAAGCCAGTAATAACATGGCTATATTGGGAGACGGCGGCAGAATAGACCTTATAAGGGATGTCAGTCCATTAAAATTTTTAGGAGACGAACTAAAAACCATATTCCGGTACATATCTCCCGGCATGTATTCTATAAGGACATTTAGATATCTGACATTCGATAACAGGATAAAGGTGCCAGTCTTGTCAAATAGTATATTCAGATATTCGGTTATATTTCCAGTAAACTACATAAAAAAATTACAGGGCCATAAAAAACTATATCAAGACAAAAAATTTATGGAGGTAGAAAAACTTTACAAACTAAAGAATAATCCTGACAGATTTTACTTTAAACTTGCAAGCCATCTCTGTAAAACTTACGTTGAGAATCGGAAAGTTCCAGTAAAACTTGAACCTGAAAAACACCCTGAGATAATGCGGGGGATAATAAACTCTGATAGATATGTTATAAGAAGTGATTTAGTGGAGAATATAATTAAAATGAATAAGATTATGTATTAAAATCGCTTTTTATGAGAGAATTTAAATAAATATCGTTTATAATTCCTCTTGCGTCTCTTGCTCTGTTCATGCCTAGTGACTTGCCTGCATAGCTCTCGACATTAAAAGTTATCCTTGCTGTATGTATCTTCTCCTTAAAAAGAAGGTAACTCAGGTATATGTCCTCATCCGAATTTATGAAATTCTTATCAAATATCTTTTCTTTTTTACGGATTAAATCTGCATTGAAAATGGAGAAATCACCTATTGAATCAAATTTTACTAGGGGTTTAAACAAGACTCTTAAGCCAAAATAGCCGTTTAAGTTTCTTACAAATATATTTGCCGAAAATTTTTTGTACAAACTGTATCTTTTATTTTTAAATTTGTCAAGTTTGTAATAGGCCCCCAGAAATACTGCCGGCAAGCATAATGACACTTTATTTGAATGGTAAAATGAACTGTTTATCCATATAACTTCGTATTTTTCGCTGTCTACTTTTTCAATCTTATTTATAAGCTCTGTAATACCGTCCGTTCTATAAACATCATCATTTGACAGGATTATCCATTTTGGATTATACTTCA
The DNA here is from genome assembly GCA_021811735.1 of Nanobdellota archaeon. GTDB lineage: Archaea > Nanobdellota > Nanobdellia > Parvarchaeales > Parvarchaeaceae > Parvarchaeum. The sequence continues at coordinate 4,848 of JAJZNK010000034.1, forward strand.
AAGCGTATTTTAAACCAAAATTGCAGCTTCTCGCATAGTTGAAAAAAGGACCATTGCTCTCTACAAATACAATCTGCTGTCCTTTGAATATATTATTTGCGCAGTTCTTTGCCAGCTCACCTTCGTGATTTGCAGTAGGTATAACAACCACTATGTCCTTCTCACCCTCTACTTCATAGATTTTCATTGGAGCACTTGGCCTGTTCTTCATCCATTCTATCAGCTGTTCTGCTGTATCAAAATGA
>JAJZNK010000011.1 GCA_021811735.1 Nanobdellota archaeon
CATATGGACTTCTTCCCCACAGGCGACAATGTCCTTAACCCTGTAAACACCGGCGAGGCTCCACAACTTTCCGGCACATATGCACAGTACGACAATGGAAGGGACGTTTTCAACAATTATTGGAATTTCGCGGGAACAAGCCTCCCAAGTGGCTGGTCTGTAAACGATGGCGGAACAGTATCAGTAGATAATGGTGTGTCGGTCTCTGCTAGTTCAGGAGCTGGCTGGAATAGAGGAGGTCTTGGTTATAATATACAGATGCCATCGAGTTATATCTTCGAAGGCTTAGTAAAAGAGGTCCAAGGATCTAATAGTGGTAACATAGCAATATTCCCAATAATTCCAAGCTCTATAACTACATCCACATCATATACTACTTTGTACTTAGAGGAAAACTATGATGGTTGGACATGGCAACCTACTATTAATTCCATGTCTTTAAACTCAGGTTACCAAGATTTAATTAATGGTGCATATGAAATATACAGTTATACAGTATCTGGATCTTCAGGGTTCTTCCAAGTAAATTATAGCAAAACAACACCAACAGAAACTGGTTATACCTCAATAACTTACATCGGTTTTGGTTCTTACACCGATACTCTCCAAGGATATTGGCTTCGTACTCGTGCATATCCTCCAAATGGAGTCATGCCTTCCATTGCGTTTGGCAGCATTTCTTAGATTTATAAAATATATTGATAATCTTTAATAGACTTAAAATCGATCAAATTAGACCTATTTTATTATGCGTTTCAAGAATGGTAACATCTTAGCCGGATCATGTTCATATTGGATATTCTCATTTACAAAATCTCCTTTTACTACTCTTTTATCAGATAAGTCATTTTTAACCCAGCCAGAGAAACTCCCATACTTCCCCTTTATATCTTTAATGGGCATTGTCTTTTCGTTTATCATTGCATAATCTATTTTTATTCCCCTATGCTCGAACAACCCTACAAAATCAGACGTTTTGAAACCATTCGTTTCTGATTTTTTGTTCATTATATTCACAACAAGTATCTTCTTGGCTTTTGATTTTGATATAACTTCATCGAAACCAGTCACAAGAGTGTTTGGTATTATCGACGAATAGATATCTCCTGGTCCGAATACCAAGAAGTCCGATTTTATTATCGCTTTCGCAGCAGATTCACTTATTCTCACAGTTTTATCTAGTCTTATATCTAAAATTTTAAGTTCCTTATCAGAGTTCACGTCAAGGCTATCCTCCCCTATAAATTCTCCTTTATCAGTTTTTATCACAAGATTTGCTGAGCAGTTTATATCGTCAACAATCGGTATAAAATCTATATTCTTAGGAGTTTCAAAGAGTTTTTTAGCAGTCCCTAAATAATCTTTACCATATTTTTTAATCAGGCTGTACAGAAGAAGATTTCCCATGTTATGGTTTATGCCTTCCATCTCTATACGCTCAGAACTTATTTCCTTAAGAATTTTATTTTCTGAAACTGTCAGTATTCTGTCTCTCAGATCTCCAAGTGCATAGATTCCAAATTTTCTTCTAAGGTAGCCAGTTGAACCACCCGAATCAAACATCGTCACGATGTTGTTTATGTGTATACCATTAATCTTACTAATAGCCTTAAGTGTATTCCTAGCACCACTTCCTCCAATTATAGTTACAGTTTTCATATATTCTTCTCCACCAATTCAGTTTTATTGTAAACCAGTTTATTCGAAGTTATCTTACCTTTAATCTCAGTATTGGATCCAATAATAGAATTGTTTCCCACTAATGTACCTGGCATTGTTGATACACTTATCCCTGTTTTTACGTTGTTTCCCATAATGACACCTAATCTTGTTAGTCCTGTATCATAGTCTTCATTTTTAATCTTTATCCTTATAGTCTTACGGTCGATTCTCCGGTTTGCTGTTATAAAATTAGCACCTATCTTGCAGTTTTCTCCTATAACACTGTCGCCTATAAACCCACTATGTATATGAGTATTGTCCATTATGATCGATCTGGCGATTTCAGTACCGAATCCGATCTCCACGTTTTCATTTATTATGCTGTCTCTTATCAGGCAATTGTCTCCTATAAATGAGTTATTGCCTATGAAGGTTTTACCTTTCAGTGAAACATTGTTTCCTATTTTTACATTTTTTCCAATCACTACGGTTTTGTCTATGAACTGGCCCTTTCCTTTCAAATGGGTTTTTGTTTTGACCGCAAGAGTTTCATATAGATTTTCACGTATTGAAAGAAGGTCAGTGACATATTTGAGAGACGGCAATTGGTCAATTTCGAAGTAATTTATTCCATCCCTTTTAGCTATCCCATTTAATATTTCTTCAAAGCCGCTTTTTGAGTCTTTCATCTTATCAAGTTCGTCAACTACCGCTTTGTTCAGTTTGTACATCCCTATTATCGAATGCGTGGCTCCTTCAAATTTTTCTTTCTCTCTTATTTCTACTATTTTATTCCCTTTCACTCTGACTATACCGTGTGTCTTTTCGTCTCCTTCTTCATATTTTCTGAGCGCGATTGCCGGGGCCTTAACACTTTTCACTTTATTTAGATAGCTGTCTATGTTTATGTAATATGGCATTATAACCAAAAAATCATCGTGTATAACATCCTTTGATCTAAGTATTGCGTCATTCATCCCCAGAGCCTCTTTCTGCTCGACAAGTTTTACGTTTTTTCTATTCCTGATACCGTTTTCAATATATCTTTTTGGGTTAACTACTAATATTATCTCACCATCTTTCAGTTTATCTATGACATACTCAACTATCGTGCGATTGCCAATCTTTAGAAACGCCTTGTGCTTCTCTTCTGAAAATGGCCAAAATCTTGAGGATTCACCAGCAGCAAGTATTAGTGTTTGCATAAGTTCGTCTTTTTATAGATAGTAATCATTATATAAAGCTTTAATTTCAGCCGCTTCTTAGAGTTATTATGTCAATAAAACCTCCAAAATTGAAGGAGAAGGCGAATATAAAGATAATCGCACCGGCCAGCCCTCCAGATTTAAAGGAGCTAGCAACCAGTATTTCGTTGCTTAAAAAGTATGGATTCAGCGTTTCTCTGGGTGAAAATTTGCGTAGATTGGTGCAAAGGGCGGATCTCGCTGCGCCTGACAAGGATAGAGCAGCTGAATTCAATAATGCATTTAAGGATCCTGCGATAGACGCGATATTCTGTGCAAGAGGTGGATACGGTTCGATGCGGATACTCCAAGATATAGACTATGAATCCATAAAGTCCAATCCGAAGATATTTGTAGGGTACAGTGATATAACGGCTTTGCATCTGGCTATACATAAATTTACTGGTTTGATAACTTTTCATGGGCCTATGCCTGGTGTGGATGCCGATGAAATAAGAAAGCCATCCTTCCAGAACATACTATCTGTATTGAAGGGAGAGTCGAAAGACATAACAAATAACGTAAACCGCGTGGTGAAATACATAGTACCTGGCAGTGTAGAAGGTACGAGTGAAGGCACAAATATCTCTCTTTTTGCATCATTAATAGGAACTGATTATTTTCCCGATCCAAAAAACAGGATAGCATTTTTTGAAGATGTAGCCACTACTTCAGGAGATGTCGACAGGTACCTTTTCAGACTAAAACTTGCTAGAGCTCTAGATAAATTTAATGGGTTTGTTTTCGGCGATTTTACAGATATACCGAAATCTGACGAAGTTTTGCCATCAATGGAGGAAATAGTTGAGGAATACATGTTAACTCAAAAAAAGCCCTCTTTGTACGGTTTGCCATTTGGCCATGGTGATGATCAAATGCTTATTCCACTGAATGCAAAAATAAAATTGTCAAGCGATGAACCATATATACAGTTGCTAGAAGACGTGGTAAATTGATATCTAATCTTTCTTACTCCTACTTTAACAATTTTATAATCCTATTCTACCAACAAATCAAGGTTTACCTGTGGTAGTAATCGGATTGAGCATATAATTTAATAGTATAAGGCTTTTAGTAAAAGTCATATACTTATACTATAAAGCTTTTATATGGACGAGTACTACTATAAATATGGAATTAAATGCCATAAAGGAAGTAATACTGGATCAGAGAGTGCAATTGGACAGCATCTCCAAAAGAGAAAAAATAATAAAACGGGAAAGAATCAGCTTGGACAAATATCTTGTGCATCCAAATATACTGGTTATATTCGGAATAAGGAGATGTGGCAAATCCACTCTGTCAATGGAGCTTTTCGAGGGTCAAAAATTCGGATATATAAATTTTGATGATGATCGTTTAGTAAAACTCAAAACTTCCGATTTAAATACAGTCTTGCAGGCATTTTATGAAATTTATGGGAATGATCTAGAAAACATTATTCTTGACGAGATACAAGAAGTATATGGGTGGGAGAAATTCGCGGCAAGGCTTAGATTAGATAAAAAGGTGATAGTGACAGGTTCAAATTCAAAACTTTTAAGCGGCGAACTTGCAACTTCGTTGACAGGCAGACACATAGATTTTACACTTTTCCCCTTTAGTTTTAAAGAATACCTTAACTACAAGGGTTTGGTCCCTTCTGATACAATGACGACAAAAGAAAAAGCTTCTCTGAACGTTGCGCTTGGCGAATATTTAAAAGAAGGAGGGTTTCCAGAGAGATTTGTGTTCGGTTCCCCAATAATCAAACAGATTTATGGGGATATAATCACGAAGGACATCGTAAAACGGCATAAGATAAAGAACGAAACGGATTTAAGATCTGTGGCGGCGTTTCTGATGGCTAACATAACTAAAGAATTTAGTTATTCTTCCATCCAGAAACTCACAAATGTAAAACATCCAATCACAATTTCGAAATGGATAAAATACTTGGAGGAGGTTTATCTGTTTTTTGGACTAAACAGATTTTCCTTTCAGCTTAAAGAGGCCATATTCTCACCTAAAAAAATATATTCCGTTGACAATGGTCTATCGACGTACATCAGCCCGAGCTTAAGCGATAGAAATGGTATCCTAATGGAGAATGCCGTCGCTATAGAATTGTTTAGACGGAAATCTTTGTTCACATACACCGATCCATTTGAAATATTCTATTGGAAAGACCACCAGCAGAGGGAAGTGGATTTTATTATTAAACGTGGAAATAAAATAAGTCAGTTGATACAGGTAACATACGCTACTAATAAAAATTTAATAAACGAAAGAGAAGGAAAAAATCTAATAACAGCTTCGGATATGTTGTCTTGCAGAAATCTTCTAATTATAACCTGGGATTACGAAGCCGAAGAGAAGATCAAAGGAAAAAAGGTAAAGTTCATTCCTTTGTGGAAATGGCTTCTGGATTTGAAGTAGTTCCTATTCATATTCTCTCCCTCTTGTTTTCTTAGAGTTGTCATTCCGCAAATAAAAATAAACAATAGTTATAAATGAACATTTCCAATAATAATTATGCGATTCGTTAATCAAAGAAAAGCAGATCAAGAAAATAGCAGTGAAAAGGATACAGTCTCTCCTATATATGGTCACACACAAAAATTTTAGCCAGTTAACTCTTCTAGACAGCAGAAAATCCCAGTCAGCCTTAGAGTATATGATGACCTATGGTTGGGCAATCCTGATCATAGTAATCGTAGCAGTAATCCTATACAGCATGGGCATATTCAATCCAGCATCAAGCATCTCATCCACGATAACAGGCTTCTCAGCTACCCCAGTAAGCAATGCAATCTGCACTGCAAACGGAGTGTTAAGGATAGCAGTAGGAGATACCGTAGGACATAGGATATTGATAAAGAACATTTCCGCAACATCAAACGGAAAAACAGAAGTGTTCACCCCAACTTCAACAGTCGATCCAAATCCGATCATAACCTCTGGAAACACATACATATTCTCAATCCCGAACGTATGTCCTGCTGCAGGCATACGATTTTCCGCTAATGTAAACATAAATTACACTGAGCCGACGACTTCGTTTCCCAGTTCACAATACACTTCTACTGGGTCAATAACCGGCACAGTAACCTCAACGATTTTACCTTCGGTAGCTGCATACTTCGATGGGAATGCTAATCCTGATTTTATATGTGTAGGTAGCCCATTATCTTGTGTTACCTCAGGTTCAAATTCGTATGTTAATGCTACTGACCCCTTATCGGGTACCAATAAGTCCTATACTTTAGTTTTATGGGCTCTAGATGTCGGGATTTTTCATAGAAATTATAATTCTAGCATACGACAAGGGATGGGTAATGATTCGAATGGAGTTTTTGCCTTTTCCGGTTGGCAAGCCTTTGGAGTGGGGCCAACAAACAACGGCCTTTACGGACCCGGTTTACATCGTTGTTCGTCAGCTGATACATTTGTAAATGTTCAAACGAACTTCTTTAATGGAGGATGGCATTTCGTCGCAGTATCGGTTAATAAACCGAACTATATATTTGAAATTGATGGAAACCAATACACGGCTACGAATGGCAATGGTTTTACGAGTGGTAACTTAATCTCTATTGGTTCAAATGCATTTGGGTATTGTGACGAAGCTCCATTTACAGGGTATATAGAAAACGTTCAGCTATACAATGGTTCTTTATCATCATCCCAGCTTACAACTTTATACCACGAAGGGATTTTGGGCAATCCGTTATCAGTCTCCAGCGTTCCTTTAGTTGGTTGGTGGCCTTTGAATAGTACAGTCAGCGGGTTAGCCAAAGATTATTCAGGAGCAGATAATGGTAACTTTATTAACAGTTACATAAGTTCAAATTTCCCGTGATTCATACTAAGATATTATTTATAAATATTTTACATGTAATAGACTAATATGAAAAATAAAAGAAGTTTATTTTCCGATTATTTTATAATAGTATTTATAATAATCTTCGTTTTAATTCTAGGCTATTATGCTTTAACATCAGGTAACAGTGCACCAACCTATGTCAATGTAATATCCTGGAATACACTATCAGTTTCGCCAAATCCTTATAACTTAGGGTTTACAATAAATCCTTCTTTTGATTCTTCATCAAATAATCTATATCTTCTAGTCATAGTCAAAAATCTGGGAAATAAAACGATAGGTTACGAATCTGGCTGCGTTTCTGCATTTACTGGTAACGTTACGCCGCAGAACACGGCAAATCTAACAAATTTGAAAGTTGCTACATGCGGTGTGATAACAATAAGAGCTTTGAGCCCAGGTCATGAAGTAAACCTTACTTGGCCTTACTCCTCACAATCTATAAGCATCTTAAGGAAAGGAAATTTCAGTGCGAATTTAATGTTTCCATTCGGTTTTTATCATACAGTCAGTTTGCCGTGCATAAATAACAGCAACACTTGTAATTCCACAACATATTCTTTTGCAGGTTTTAGTGAAAATGCAACAGTAAACGTAAACCTTTCATCAACATAGGCTTAAGATGCATTAGCTACTAGCCATTTTCAAAGGTTTACACCCGGTCGACGAAAACTATATAAACGCCGAAAATCCTAAAATATATATTATTAAGTCATATAAGATGACTTTGGTCTTTTAGACCTAAAAATCACGATTAACAATTTGGCCGAGAGGCCTTTTTGGATTCACAGGAGGTGTTGAATTATGGCAAAGATAGGACCTACTTCTTTTAAGTATATCCTTCATGCGAAGTTTACAGCAGATAGTTTGATCGATAAACCGGACGTTATAGGTGCGGTTTTTGGACAGACAGAAGGATTGCTCGGAGAAGAGCTTGATTTAAGAGAAGCACAGAAAAACGGAAAAATCGGAAGGATAAACGTAGAAAGTGCATCCGCTGGTGGAAAAACCAACGGAGAGATAACGATCCCAACGTCGCTTGGAATGGCCGAAACTGCGCTTATAGGCGCGGCTATAGAGACTATAGATAGAATTGGCCCATCAAAAGCTACGGTTTCTGTTGATAAAATAGAGGATGTAAGAATCTCAAAAAGAGAATACATAATGACCAGGGCCCAGCAATTGCTTGAAGAAGCAATGAAAGTCTCGGAAGTCGATACTACCGAGTTGCTTCAGAAACTATATGAAGAAGTCAGGCAAAAAGAATTCATAGAATTCGGCTCAGAGAAACTACCTGCAGGTCCAGATATAGAGGACTCGGAGGAAATAATAGTTACTGAGGGAAGGGCCGACGTAATGAACATGCTTAAGCACGGTTTTTCCAATGTAATAGGAATGAACGGGACGAACATACCAAAAACCGTAATAGACTTGAGCAGAAAGAAAATAGTAACGTTATTTGTCGACGGAGACAGAGGCGGAGACATGATAATAAGCTCCTTCATGCAGCAAGGACACGTCGATTTCGTAGCCAAGGCTCCAAACGGTACTGAAGTTGAAGAACTTTCAAAGAAAGAGATCAACCAGGCTCTCAGGGCAAGAGTTCCAGTTGAGGACTATGACCCTTCCATGAAGCGGGAATCGGCTGCGGCATCCTCAAGAAAAGCTACGCCACGTGCAGCGGTTGACGTGCCTCCGGAAATAAAGGAGAAGGTAACTCCCCTTATAAATGACATAATAGGCACTCGCGGGGCATTTCTCGTGAACGACAAGTTCGAGATACTCGGCAGGATACCCTACAAAGGAGTGGAAGACGCTATACTGAATCTCGAAAACATACACATGTTGATTCTCGATGGCTTAGTTACTGAAGAGATTGCTAAGGCCGCAGAAGAGAGTGAGATTAAGTACGTTATAGGCAGCAGGATTTTAGGAAGCAGCGCATCAGTTAAGTTGCTTTCCTATGATGACATCGGATACAAATACAGGTAACTTCCGTTATGAAAGTGGACCCTGTTAGTAGGTGTAGTCCAGTCGTTGCAGCGTAATAGGATTTGGTTTAACATAAATATTGTGAACGCAATATTTATATGCTAAAAATTTTAAGAAGGGATATGGATTTCAAAGTTGCGGGAATAAATGAATTAAGGAAAGGGGATACGATACTAGTTGATGAGCAGTTCATATGCAAAATAACTGACATATCCGTAAGTGCACCTGGAAAGCATGGTCATGCAAAGGCGAGAGTCGAAGCAGTCGGTGTAATAGACGGCAAGAAAAGAGTTTTTGTAATGTCTGCAGAGGACAGGGCCAAGATACCTATAATAGAAAAGAGAGTAGCGCAAGTTATAAGCATTGAAAATGGCAAGGCACAGCTTATGGACATGGAATCCTACGAAGTCTTTGATTCTGATATACCAGATGAGCTTAAGGACAAGATGAAGGAAGGCACGCAGGTCACTTATTCGGATTTGATGGGTCAGAAACTTATAAAAGGCATGAAGTAAACCTTTGAATGGAAGAAAGCAATAAAAACATCACATGGCAGGGAGAGAATTGTCTCTATTGCAAATATTTTATACCTAATGACGTCTTGAACGCGGATTTGCTGGAAAGAGGCAAATGTGCACATCCTTCGCTGGTTAAATTCAATCTAGTCGTTTCCGGAAGAGACTGGTGCAATCTGTTCGCAAAAATGAGCGATGAGCGCAGAAAGAAACTGATGGATGAAGGCTTCAAGAAAGACGATGAGCAACTGAAGAAGTTAATAGAAGAAAGCAAGCATCCTGGCAATTTCGATTGATAACCAGTCAATGCACTATAGTATGTCCTATCTGCAGTTCTGATAGGATCCCATCAAGCAATCTAGCCAACTTCTCAGCGTTCTCCTCTTTATTGTCCTCTACATCTATAAACGCAGTAAAATTCTCATCGTATGCTGCCATATTAGTACTTTCATTGATTTTTAGTGGAAAGACCAATGGGAATAACATTTGTATGCGCATTTTCTCATCCGCATCAGTCAATGATTTTACGTGATACTCCAAACCACTCCTTATTGGAATAAACTTGCCGTCTTTAAAGACCTTATTTGACGAATAATCCTTTATTTCAGTAATGCCGTACCCAAATTTTCCGACGGTCTCTTTAAGCTTGTATTCTAGTTCGCTTGTCTTTGCATAACTATACATGTTTGCTCTTAGCATATCACAATATACACAGTGCCATATTTAAGCTTTTGTTTGGAAAAGCCTTAAATTGATGCGCTGAGATATCCTGCTATGATCTCCCCAACGGAAGTGCACAAGACCTTGGGAAAGCACCTTCTCACAGACGGTTACGATTTTGTCTTAGATTTGGAAAAATCGAAGGGTTCATGGCTTTACGATTCTCTGCATGACAGGAAACTACTTGACTTCTTCGGGTTTTTCGCAACTTCTGCGTTAGGAATGAACCATCCAAAGATGTTCGATAAAGAATTTCTGAAAAAATTACAGAGGGCATCAATAAACAAGCCTACGAACAGCGACATTTATACCGTCGAAATGGCCGAGTTTGTAGATACGTTGGACAAGATAGCTGCGCCGGCACATATGAAGCACTATTTTTTCATAGAAGGCGGTGCACTTGCCGTCGAGAACGCATTAAAAACGGCAATCGACTGGAAAGTCAGGAAGAACTTTTCGGAAGGCCATCAGGTCGAGAAGGGCCAGAAGATAATCCATTTGAAGGAGGCGTTTCATGGTAGATCAGGTTACACATTGTCACTTACGAACACATTTGACCCCAACAAGACTAAATATTTTCCTAAGTTCAACTGGCCCAGAATAACAAATCCAAAGATAACTTTTCCACTGACAGTTGACAATTTGAAAAAAGTTGAGGACCTCGAGAAAAGAAGTGTGGAAGAATTGGAAAAAGCCATAAAAGAAAATCCTGGAGACATAGCCGCATTCATCATGGAGCCTATACAGGGAGAAGGGGGAGACAACCACTTTAGAACTGAATACTTCCAGCAGGTAAGAAAGATTACGAAAGAAAATGATATACTTTTCATAGTTGACGAAGTGCAGACAGGCGTTGGAATGACAGGTAAGTGGTGGGCCTATCAACACTTTGATTTCAATCCAGACATACTGGTTTTTGGCAAGAAGCTACAGGTGTGCGGTATAATGGTTAGTGACAGTGTAGAGGACATAGAGGACCATGTCTTCCATGTTCCGAGTAGAATAAACTCAACGTGGGGAGGCAATCTTGCAGACATGGTAAGGGCGACCCGTTATCTTGAGATAATAAAAGAGGATAATCTGATTGAGAATGCAAAGCAGAAGGGCGAAGAACTTTTGAGGGGTTTGCAAGGCATACAAGACAGGCTCCCAGATAAAGTCTCCAACATAAGAGGAAGAGGGTTGATGGTCGCATTTGACCTTAAGGATACTGCAGAAAGAGACAAGTTTATGGACAAGCTTTACAAAGAAAGTTTGATGCTTGCTTTGAAAACCGGGGAGAAAGGCATAAGGTTCAGGCCATCGCTGTCTTTAGAAGAGGAAGCGGTCAACCAAGGATTGGAAAGAATAGAGAAAACCTTGAAAAGTCTTTAGTTCATCTTGCTCTTTACTATCCTGGATAATTTCTCTGAAAACTCTTCGTTCTGTTTTTTAAGTTTTATGATCTTTACGTTTTTGTTTGAAAGTTTTATATCAAATGAATCTCCCTTTCCCAATTGTCCGATTAGAATGCCGTCATAATTCAAGGTTCCTCTTCCTTTTTCTATCTCTACATGCAACACTTCATTCTTTCTCAGTATTATGGAATTCGTAAGAGGATTCTCAAGCGAAAGGAAAGTCAGGCACATCACGCTTTTGTCAAGTATTATTGGCCCGCCTGCTGTTCTGTTGTAAGCTGTTGAACCTATTGCACTCGTCACCAAAAAACCATCTCCACTCAAAGAATACTCATAAAGTCTGTTCCTCTTTCCGTTTTCATCGTAATATACTCTGAAGTAGACTTCTTCCTGCAGATTCCTGAAAAGAATCTCATTTACTCCGTAGTATTTATTGCCATTGTAATCAACTTCGACTTTTTTTCCCAAGTCTTCAATAGTGTATTCCTTTTTTAACAGGCTGTCTGTTATGAAGTTAATATCCTTCAGGCTAGAGTCTGCGTAATATCCAGTACTGTCCTTTTCCTCGCTCCTTATCGGAAGGATTGGCCCGTTAAATTCATTTGCAGCTCGTATAAATGTTCCGTCCCCGCCTATCGCAAGACAGACCTCACCATCGTCAGAAACATCGAATTTTTTGTACACTCTACTGAGCTCTTTGTAAATTCCCTTAGATATTATCTTTAGTTTCATTTTAATTAATGCTTCTTCGGATTAAAATATCTTATCGATGGCGATGGTGGCAGCAGATTTTTGTGTAAGTTTCTCTGCATCAGATTAGCGATTTTAGCTACCCGGTTTATATGTATGCCAGTTTCCTTTGCTATCTTGTTTATGGAACTTACTTTTTTTTCATTCATCAGATAAAGTATCCTGTCTATATCCTCATATCCTATGTTTAGTTCGTTTTCGGCGGTTTGCCCTTTCCAAAGTCGTGGGGATGGCGTTTTACTGGCTATCTTTGCAAATATCTCCATACCTTCCTTTTTACCGATCCATGATAGTATCTGTCTCAACTGTGTCTTGTAAAGATGCTCAGGTACATTTATATCCACTCCACCATCTCCATACTTGGTGTAATATCCTAAATCATGCTCGCTTCTGTCATCTGTCCCTGCGACTATTGCGCCCAACTCGTTGGCTTCTTTGTAAAGCAACAGCATCCTTAATCTTGCTTTTACGTTGGCTTTTACCACCTTGTTTCTTTCCTCCCTTATCTCTGGGTTTCCCTTTTCTATTGCGTTTACAATCCCAGATAGATTTATTGTCTTTGCAGTTATACCTATTGCCTTTGCAACGGCGTATGCATCCTCTTCATCTTCCTTCGGATTGGAATCCGATGGCATAACCACTCCAAATATCTTGTTTTTTCCGAGGGCAAGCGCACAGGCGTACGCGGTAAACGTAGAATCGCTCCCTCCAGACAGGCCGATGACAGCTTTTTTGATTTTTAATGGTTTAAAGTAATCCCTTATCCATTTGACGGTATAATCTAGTGCCTCTTTTTCGTTAACTATCAGCTCACTTCCTTTTTCCATATTCTATCTGTTAGCCTCCCATGACTTTTTCAAGTCGTGTTTTCTGATTTATTTTGACAACTTCAGCAGCATAATTGCTTTTCATATACGTTATCGCGTTTTCGTGCTTCTCATCCGTTACATCCGCGCAGCCATCCTCAACGATATTTACTTTATACCCTTCAAAGAATGCGTCTGCTGCAGTGTGCTGCACACATATACTTGTGACCAATCCCGCAATGTAAACTTCCTCCACTCCCTCACGCTTCAAGAGGACATTGAGAGGGGTGTTTGAAAATCCACTGTATGCCCTTTTATTGATCCTGAAGCTATCAGCATTGTTTTGGATGCCGTTGGATTTTAGTAAGCAAGTTTCTACGTTGTCCTTTGTCACTTGAAGGAAGTTCTGTGCAGGCAGCCAATCGACTATCTCACTTCCTTTAGTGTCTCTCATGCAGTGATCTGGCCACGGCCCACCGTTTCTTTTTAATTCAGGGTCGTCTTTTTCATGCGAATCGCAGCAGTACACTACTAACATATTATTTTTCTTCGCGTAATCTACTAGTCTCTGGAGGTTTCCTTTTATCTTTTCTACATTTCTACAGTACATATCCTCATCGTATCCTTCTTGCCCAAATCCCTTTATCAAATCAACTAATAACAACGCTTTTTCCATATTTACCTCCTTATCATCTTCTTATCATCCATTCTTTAAAGGTAGTTTCCTACAGGAAAAAATTGCAGGATATTCGAGCAAATGACAAAAATTTCCCATTTAGATTCCTTAATAAGAGACCTCACGTCTTGTATAAGTATGGAAAAACTGAATTCGTTGTTGATAGGGGATTCGGAGACACCACTGTTTCTGGATTATTATGAACTTACAAGCGGCCAGGCAAATTTCGACCACGGTAGAAATAACAAGATAACAGAAATATATTACTTTAGGAGCATACCGGAAAACATGGGAAATTATATGGTTGCTACAGGTCTTGAACAGGTTATACAATTCATTAAAAATTTTAGGTTGAGCGAAGAGGACGCAAAATGGTTGAAAGAGAGTTCAAACGGGGCGTTAAGCGACGAGTTTCTCCAGTATCTCCAGAATTTCAATTTTAAAGGGACAATAAATGCGGTGCCTGAGGGGACTGTAGTATTCCCGAATGAACCCGTGCTTACTATAACGGGAAATTCGATAGACGTACAGCTGTTTGAGACCTACATACTTTCGGTTATGAACTTTCAGACAATGGTGGCTACAAAGGCTGCGAGAATAGCATACGCATCGAAAGGTAAACCCTTCCTGGATTTTGGTGCAAGAAGGGCACATGGCAGGGATGCAGCTATGCTCAGTTCAAGAGCTTCATACATAGGAGGAGCATCGGGGACAGCGTTGGTTTCGGCAGCCAGGCGACTAGGCATACCGTATTCCGGAACGATGCCACACAAGTTTGTGCAGGAGAGAGACAGCGAACTTGGTGCCTTCAGAGAGTACGCAGAATCGTTTCCGAACGATGCAGTTTTCCTTATAGACACCTATGATACTCTTAAAGGAGCGTATAACGCATGCATTATAGGAAGGGAACTAAGGGCAAGAGGGCATGATCTGAAGGGCGTAAGGATAGACGGGGGCGACATGCTGAAATTGAGCAAGGAAGTCAGAAAAATCCTGGACGACAACGGTTTTCCGGATGCAAAAATAGTCGCGAGCAGTGATTTGGATGAATATCAAGTGGATTACTTCGTAAAAAACGATGCCCCAATAGATATGTATGGTATTGGAACAAGACTGGACACGGCAGCGAACTATAACTCCATATCAAAGAAGGGTGGCGTTTCTGCCCTCGGTGGGGTTTACAAACTGGTCGAGGAAGAAGAAAACGGAAAAATGATCCCGAAGATTAAGATAAGCAGCAGTGAGAAGACTACTCTGCCTTTCAATAAACAAGTATATCGTAAGATGAAGAATGGACTCATACTTGAAGATGTTATCGATAGAGTCTCCTTAAGCGGATACGAAGGATATGACAGGCTTCTTGTTCCCATAATAAATGAAGGTAAACTGGTTTATGATTTTCCATCACTGGAAAAAATAAGATCCTATACACGTGAACAGCTTTCCACCGTGGAGGAGGATTACAAGAAACTAGAAAATGGGAAACCTTTCTCCGTTAAGATAGGTGAGGATGTCCTTAGGGCGAAAAACGAAATAATAGCGGAAAAGCAAAAATCAACCAATTAACCTGTATATGCTTAGCCTTGCGTCCCTCAATGCTTTATGCTCCTCTATCAATCCTTTCTTCTTAAGATAGGATATACCGTGTCTTACTGTTCTTATCTGCAGAGAAGACAGGTTTATTATGTCTTTTTGCGTCAGCGGGCCCTCATACTGCAACAGCTTTAGTATAAATTTTGCTGAAGGAGGAGCACCTTCTATGTATGGTGTATTCAATAGCTCCCTATTCTTCATTTTCTCTATAGGTGTCTTCTTCAACTCGTTTATCGTAACGAAGTTCGCAGGTCTCTCGAATCTCCTTATGGTTATCCGCTTACCTTTGAAAGGATAACGGAATCTCCCATCACAAACAATATCCAAGCCGTTCTTTGAATCCAGGTTGCTTATCGTTATCGTTGAATTTCCGTCTATAATCATAGATTTGTTCTGTTGCATTGATGACAGAGGAGTCAATCCTATGACATCTGCACCGTTGAGAATTATCGGCCCGCCGGAAGATGAGGAGTATCCTGTCGATCCAGTCGGCGTGGACACTATTATGCCGTCCCCTTCATCACTAAACATCCTCTTGTTGTCGACGTAAACAGAATATGATACCGTCGATGCACTTTTGTTAGCCACGACAACAATTTCATTTAGCACTGGAGGCAATGGTTTATCATCAACAAAAGCCTCTATCCTGTTTCTTTTCTCTACATTGTAATCACCCTCGACGATCCTGTCGAAAAGCCGTTCGAAATCATCAAGTGATATCTCTGGCAGGAATTCGTTGCCGTATATAGAAACGCCGAGAACTGGGATATCCCCAGTGACTTTCCTAAACGTCCTTAATATATTGAAGCTGCTTCCGAACGCTATTACAATATCAAATCCATCGGTGCTTTCAATCTGTTTTTTTCCGCTGTTCTTTTCGACGGAGAACCCAACTTTTTTCTCCTTTAGAACTCTCAGAAGCGACGGTAGGGCCTTTTTGCTTTCTTCATCTGAATAATCAATAGAAATGTATATTTTCATATACTCATTACCATCCCTTCCATGCAGTATTATATCTAAAGCAAAACAAGGTATAAAAGTCTGTAAGGCTCGGAGCGCATCTTATTGTTTGCAATAGATTCCAAAGATTAACAGCCAAGACGGTTGTCTATTTCCTCTATATAAGTTATCCCTGCTTTTTCAAGCGCAGTTTTGTAATCAAGTATCTTTATTCCCATCCCTTCAAAAAAACTTTTTAACATTGAGAACTTATTCTTTCCAGTTCTGTCATTATCATACAATGCTATTATCTTATTCCTGCCGTAGCGAATAACATCTTCATATATCTGGTTATTGTTTTTATACGAAACTTTTATTATAGAACTGTAAGGTATCCCTAGCTTCTCAAGCGCATATTCATCTCGCTTTCCTTCAACAAGTATGACGGAGTCGCAGGCGTTTTCCTTTATATCTTCAATGATCCGTGCCAACTCTCTTTTCCCCATGATTTTATATAGCAATGATTATTTAATAGCTTTTTGATTACTTTATCGCCGTAAAAATCTCTATTTATCGCGACTCGTCAGAGCATTATACTCCTGTTATATGGGCGAATAGGTCCTGTAAAGTCAATTGTTTAAAAGATAATATCTAAGGACTACCATATATTTGAATGGTAGTCGATAGGACAGCTTCATGGGGGCAGCTCGGTGGCGGTATCGAAACTGGAAGGGGTTATCCCAAGACATCTGTTATAGAGCAGGTATGGTGCAGAACAGAACGGCTATACATGAAAAAACCACTGAAAATAGCAAATGAGCATTATTCATATTGTGACACTGTGGTTGTTTTCGTAAAATCTGGAAAATTCATCGGAATAGGCGAGGCTGCACCTGATCATGAGGTTACAGGGGAAACTATATCATCTGTAAAATCTTTCATAAATGATGCAGCTATAACCCTGATTGGAAAAGGATGTAGTGATATCTTAGCCATAAACAAACTTTTTGAAGAAAATGCAAAGTCCAACCAGTCTGCCATGGCCGGTCTGGACATAGCCCTTTACGATCTTAATGGCAAAATCCAAGGCAAAAGCGTCCTGTCAATGCTCGGTGGCGACAGGGTATCCGAACCGATATCTATAACAATAGGGATAGAAAACATAAAATCCACGTTAAATGACGCGATCAAATACCGGAATTCCGGCTTCAAAACAATAAAAATAAAAGTGGGGCTTGAGATGTTGGAAGACGTTAAAAAAGTGGCAAAAATACGCAAAGCAATCGGCCCTACGATAAGGCTCGTCATCGATGCAAATCAGGGCTACACAGTTGATGAGTCAATGCGCTTTCTCGATGGCATAAATGATTACAATGTATTTGCATTCGAGCAGCCGGTAGCTTACACAGACATCGATGGGATGGCTTACCTAAAGAAGAATTCAAAAATACCAATAATGGCAGACGAATCTGTTAAGGACATTCAAGACCTGAAGAATATAATCAAGAAGGGTGCAGCTGACATGATAAACATAAAACTCATGAAGATGGGAGGGATAACAAAATCAATGGAGGTTTACAGGCTCGCATATGATAATGGCATACAGTCGATGGTTGGTTGCATGGAAGAGAGCAAGATAGGAATCGCCGCGGGAACTCTTTTTGCTATTTCAATAAACAATATCGGCTTCTCCGATCTGGATTCTCACCTGAGTCATTCAAACAGACTGGTTCGTTCTGGGATTTCTACTAGGAACGGGGAAAACCTTATAACTAAGGGAAAGGGTCTTGGGATCAGGCTCGCTAAAAACCTGGTCCAATCGGCAGCTCTCGAATAGTTATATATTCTTGTCTGACTTGATTATCACATGGGCTGGTTGTCTCGTACGATCATTAAGCAAGGAGTGGCTGCGCAGAGAGCCAGAGTATTTGGGATGATTTTTGCGTTCATATTCATAGTCGCATTGCTAGGATTGTTTGCGTTGGCATTGCTGCATTCTGCTTCAAGCGCAAATACTGTGCACACAGGTTTGCATATCTACGTTGAGAGCGCCATGTTTACCAATTCAAGCGGATCGAGTGACTTTATCACTGAAGTCAAGAATACTGGTACAGTAGTCGTAGACACCGTAAACATCATGGTTACCGAAACGGGTTCAATGATAGGAACAATTTCATCCATCCCAGTCGGCAAGACGGCAAATATTACAATTCCTGTAAATGGGCTTACAAACAATACTTTGTATACTCTGGAATACAGCGCAACTTCTGGAAACCTTACCTATACGACAACGATTCCAGTTTTGACATAATTTTCTAGAGATAGCACCCTAAGTTTTGGCGCAAAGTTTAAATTTGCACGATTTCATAAAATAAAATGCAAGGGCTTATGAAAGTTGTGAGTAAAGCGAAGCAGGGCTTACTCGTAGTTATGCTTTCATGGAATAATTCATTTAATCACCTTGCTTTCTCATACAACCCTATCATAAAGACAAGGTAATCTGCCCAAGCGTCTCGCCGACATCTGAAAAATCAGCTGCATACGTTTGGGCTTTAATCCAAAACCAAAATGTTTTTTTGTTTTTACTCTAGACTATAGAAATTTTAAAAAAATGGAAGAATTGAAAGTTTCGTTCGTGATACGTGTATTGAGCAAGGGCCTCAAGTCCTTTTTGAACAGATTGAGATTTGAGACAATAACCTCGGAGCTTTTAGTATACACTATCATAGTAGGTATTTTTGAAAGTTTGATGGATAAGCAGCTTTCATTCACGATACAGAGCGTAATATTCTTTCTGTTATCTTTATCTATTAATACACTTCTTATAGAACTAGTGTTCCGTTTAATGAAGGTGATAAAAAATGGAAAAGCCGAAAGCACTTGAGGAAATAATCGAAGGGGAAATATCGCTTCTAAAAAAAGTGGAGGAAGCGTTCAAAGGAATATCCGATGAAAAACCGCCTCAAAACACTTTAAAGGCATTTCAAGTCACAGTGGTGAAAAAGAATAGGAAGGAAACCGAAATAGCTCTTGTATACAGTGTACAGGATGGCATAACGACCGATAAACATGCTGACAGGCTATTCTACAATGACTTCTGGAATGACGATGGTGTCTACGCATCAACAGGGTTATACAGAAGCAAAAATGGGTCCTACAACTCTTGCGAGTATTTTTCCCAGAAGGTCGGCCGCTCGTATCACGATGTGGTCTTTGTAGACTCAGGAAGGCAACTGGCAACGTTTGATAGAAAATCAGTTGAAGAAATGAGTGATTTTCAGCTTAGGAAGTTTGCAAAAGCTGTGAACAGATATCTACTTGAAAAGATTTCTGGTTAATATCTTACAGAAACCGATAGCAGCAGGTTAGTATAAATATAATCACTGATTTTATCAGCCTATATGGCGAAATCTTCCAGAAATAAAGATGGCGTTAAGAATTATATCGGTTTCTCTACAGATTATATGGACTTGTCTAAAGATCCTCTTGTGGATTTTTATAGTTACTCATGCGGAAAGTGGAGGTCTAAGCACCCAGTACCAAAGGATGAGGGACGATACGATTCATTTATACAACTCTCTGGCAAGAACTTCAAGATTCTGAAACGCATAGCTGAAACTTGCGTAGAATCCGGGCAAAAAAACGATAATCAGAGAAAGGTAGGGGATTTTTTCACCTCGTTTATGGACACAGACACGTTGGAAAAGAAAAAGTTCTCTTCAATAACACCTCTGTTAAAAGAAATAGAGTCTATTAGCGAATTCCAAGATGTTAAAAAAACTCTAGTCAAAATGGCAAAATATGCCATACCGGCCTTCTTTAATGTATTCTCCTCGGAGGATAAAAAAGACAGTAACGTCTACTCATTCTACATCATGCAAGGTGGTATGTCTTTGCCAGAGCGGGATTATTACTTAAAAAAAGAACATGCGAAGGCAGTGGAGTTGTTTAGGCAGCACATTAAGAAGATGATGAAACTTTACGGCATGAATGAAAAAAGCTCGTCTTTCGTATCCGATTCAGTTTTGAAGGTTGAAAAATATCTTGCTTTGAACAGTAGAAGCAGTGTTGCGTTAAGGGATGAAATAAAAAATTATAATCGGTTTTCATTGCAAGAACTGAAGAAGAGATACTCGTCTTTAGGATTGTATGAGTTTTATTTCGGAATGGGTGGAAAGCCAGTACCGTTTGTTGTGGTGGGCCAGCCAGAATTTTTGGATAAGGCCAATGATTTTGTAAATAAATTTACCATAGAAGA
Source organism: Nanobdellota archaeon (assembly GCA_021811735.1). GTDB lineage: Archaea > Nanobdellota > Nanobdellia > Parvarchaeales > Parvarchaeaceae > Parvarchaeum. The sequence continues at coordinate 20,418 of JAJZNK010000011.1, forward strand.
AGTTAAGGCATATCTCAAGTGGAGAGTTATGACTCACTTTGCCTGGTCGCTTCATTCTGCCGTGGAAAAGGAGAGTTTCGACTTTTTCGGTAGAAAATTGATGGGGAAAAAACAGCAAGAGCCGAGATGGAAGAGAGCGTTGAGATTGATAGATTTCGCAGTCGGAGAGGCTTTAGGTGAACTTTATGTCAAGGAGAATTTTACATCGGAAGCCGAGAAGAAAGCGAATGAACTCGTAGATGATATAAAGGGCGTTTTCCTTCAGAGATTAAAAGAGATCAGCTGGATGAGCGATGCGACCAAGAAAAAGGCGATTAAAAAGTTTTCAAATCTGTCGGTAAAGATTGGTCATCCTAAAAAATTCAGGGATTACTCATCATTCCAAACCGATAAACAAGACCTCTTCGGCAATTTTTTAAAGGCGGTCCAATTTGAGATAAAGCGTCAGACAAACCGTATAGGTAAGAAGGTGGACAAAGAGGAGTGGCTCATGACTCCTTCGATGGTAAATGCATATTATAATCCGAGTGGCAATGAACTGGCATTCCCTGCCGGTATACTGCAACCCCCTTTCTTTGATGCAAGCAAGGACGCAGCAGTAAATTACGGAGGTATAGGCGGAGTGATAGGCCATGAAATAACCCATGGATATGACGATCAGGGAAGATTATACGATGAAAAAGGGAGGATGAAGGAATGGTGGCTGCCAGGAGATGCAAAGAAATTCGATGCCCTCGCAAAGAAAATAGCTGATTTTTACAGCACTGTTAAAGTACTGCCAGAGTTAAAGGTCAATGGTAAACTTACTCTGGGAGAAAATATCGCAGATCTTGGTGGGATAGGCATAGCGTATATTGCCTTGCAAAGGCATCTTTCAAAGAATCCGCATGAAAGAAAGGTCATTGATGGTTTTACGCCAGAACAGAGGTTCTTCATTTCATGGTCTCAGATTTGGAAAAGCAATGCTAAGGATGAAACGGTGAAAATGCTTGCAATGATGGATCCGCACTCTCCTGAGAAAGTGAGAGGTTTCGTGCCTGCAGTCACACATCCGAAATTTGAGGAGATATTCAAGGATAAAAGCAAGTCTGGGAAGTCAAAAATAAAATATCCAAATCTAAACATGTGGTGAAATCGACCATACAAGGATTTCTGAGAATGAGGAAACAGCCCATATATATGTAGAGAAAAGTCTGAATCGTGTATAAATCAAATATTCTTTTTTCTTAGATCTATTATATCATCATTCGTCGGTCCTGTCCCTATGAGTGTAACAGGCGTTCCCGTAGCTTTCTCCACTTTTGATATGAATTCCTTCGATTCCTCACTGAGATCCACGAATTTCTTCCTGCCGTGATCCCTTATATTTATGTAATCAATGAAGTTGACAGCTATCTGAGTGGGCCTCATTATTTTTGCCGCCCTTGCTATCTCATCAAAGTCAAATTCCGCTACTCTTCTGAGGCGCTTTGTGACAGTAGTTATCTTTTCTCTATTGTCTATTTCTTCTCCTCTTCTCTTTTCTATGTCTTCCCATGTGATTTCTCTCTTCATAGGACCACTGTTCCCTCCGACTCGTATTGGGAAGGTCCTGATAACCATTATTATCTGATCGACCAATCTTGGACTGAGTCCCGCCTCCGAACAGAAAGCAGCGGGAGCGGTGTCCCTGCTTGTTGTGAATGGAAAAGGACCAGTGTAAAGGCTCAGCCCGAAACCTTGTGTACCTTCCAGAAAAACGTTTCCTCCGGCATCTATTACGTCATTCGCTTTTCCGGCGACATCTCCCAGATATTTTTGCAGTTCCGGATAGTCTTTAGCGAGTTTGAAATCTTCCTTCCTAAGCACTCTATCAGACATAGCCGCTCCAACACCTTCCATAGTGGAACCTATGCGTTTACCGAGTTCTTCCTCTGCCAACTTGTGTTTTCGCTCTATCATACCGACATGAGGATCTATAATGAGCCTGTTCGGCGTAAGGGATGTCATTTCTATCTCTCGCTTTAAAACTTCCAAGTCCATCACAGCTCCTGCCCCTATCCCTAACAGACAGGAAGGATTAACAAATGCACATGGTACGCTTCTCATTGCGTATATCTTTCCCCCATACTCCAAAGAATGTCCTGCGTTAGGCCCTCCAGTTCTTATCGCCATCTGAAATTCTTTTGCTATGTAACCGCTTATCTTTCCTTTGCCTTCGCTGCCATACTGACCGCCAACTAGAATAGTGAGTCCCATTTTCACACCGACTTATAACTCATCTATATACTCAGAAGTATAAATAATATATTGGGTACATTTCAAAGCATTACTACGCATTTCTTGATTTCGGCCTATGGATTTTACAGCAGTTTCTAAAATTTTAAAATACTTATAAACAGGATGGCTTACATGATAATAGGTAAAATCGGATTGTCTAGTTAAATCTGGATATCAAGCAGATTATCAAGTCTGCATATACCTTATGACGAAAAAAGAAATCTTGCTGGAGGAGATACTGAAGAAACCACCTAGGTTCAGTATTGCGTCTGCTGTTAGTATGACGCTGGCAGATAGAGTCATAGATGGATATGTAGATGTTGATGATTATTCTAGACCAACAGGAGAAAAATTCGTGCAAACTGCAGTCTTTCCTCCCATACTTATATCTAAAAAAGAGTACGCACAAAAACGCGAATATTTCGACAGATCTGATTATATAGAGGAGATTTACAATAATATTAGATATGGTGCTGAAAGGAAGCTGTTTGTCTACATTGCAGACATATAATAGACTTTTATAGTGGATATGAGAACACCCCAGGCTGGTTTCGTAACGCGATACAGAACATAGGTATATAATATCAAGACTTAGGCAGCTAGACGGATGTCTCCAGATAGTTATAACTTAGCCTTGGCTTATGGCAACTGTTTATTGTAAACGCAGCTGTAAGATAGCCATCTAAATGATATAGCAGTACATCTGATAAATTTTTATCTTCTCTCAGCTTTATCTTCAAATGAAAGACAAATACTTCGGAGATGTCAACGATTATAAAAAGTACATCCTTCTAAGGCTTCTTTCTAAAAACGGTAAACTCAAGGTGATGGTATGCTGGATGCTGACAGCCGGCGATTTGGGGGGAGATGGAAACAAGATATCCTATCTCGGTAAGCCTGACATATGGAAGAAGTACGATCCAGCCGTATTTGATCACTTAAAGAAACATGTTATAACTAAGAAGTCCAGAGGAGTCAAGTCCATTCAGAATTCTTCTCTCTTGAAGGGCTGCAGGTTCTTTGATATGGTAATAACCGATAATCCGAAAGAGAGGGTAGCTTATTTCGATAGACTTTCCAGCGCTATAAAGAATACTGATATAGTATTCTTTGATCCAGACAATGGCATCGAGGTGAAATCCGTCCCCTATGGCAAAAAGAACTCCTCTAAGTATGTCTACCTTAAAGAGATAAAAGAAACTTACAGCTCAGGTCATTCCGTTCTCATATACCAGCATTTTCCTAGAAAAGAGCATCGCTCATATGTAAAAAACATTGTGAAACGACTTAAGAGCATCGATGGTCTAGAGACAGTGCTGTCCTTCAGTACGTCGAACGTCGTATTCATTCTTCTGCCACAGAAAAGGCACGAGGCATGGTTTGTCAAAACCTTGGGAATTATGGATAAGAAGGCAGGAGAGATAGTAAAACCTCGCAAACACTCCATCAAAACAGCCTAATTTTTTTTACAGAGAGCATGCTGCCATCCCAAATAGCTTCAGACCTGCAGACATGACAAGGAACATAGTTTAGAACTTCTTCGTCAGAGATGGCATTGTAATCCTTCCCGCTTCTGAGTATCTATCTTTTATTTAGATGCCCAATTCTTTTCTAACGCGATTTATATTGTTTATTCTCTTTTCCAAGCTAGGGTGGGTGGAAAATAAATTTAGAAGGGAATGGCCTCCGAAATTGTTCACCAAAAACATCGATGAGTATGCTCCAGGCTGCGGGCTGTTCCTACCAGATCCCTGCGGGGATGCACTTCTTTTCTGCAGGGGTTTGCTTATTTTTTCCAAAGATGATATAAGGGCATCCGGTTCCTTTATCAGCCTAACACTTCCCTCATCCGCATCGGCCTCTCTGCTTCTTGATATTCCAAGTTGCACGAACATTGCACCCATAGGTATCAGTATAGCCGCTACTAGGAGAATCATTCCATTGTTGCCTCTGTTCTCCTCTCCAAAAAGCATTGAAAAGATTATCATGTTGCCTATGTAAGAAATAATGGTTGCTATGGTCGCAGCTATGGTTGTAACAAGGATGTCTTTGTGAGTAATATGGCTTATTTCATGACCGAGAACGGCTGTCAATTCCTTCTCATCCAACATTTTAAGTATGCCACTGGTCGCCACGACCACCGCGTGATTTTCATCCCTTCCTGTAGCGAATGCATTTGGTGTATCCGTTGGCATTATCCCTACGCGTGGCATAGGTATTCCTGCCTTTTTTGTAACGGTTTCAACAAGGCCATAAAATAATGGGTTGTCCTCTCTCTGGATTATCTTAGAATGTGTCATCTTGATTGCTATGGAATCACTTTTAAAGTAAGACACTACATTCATGACCAGTGCTATTACAAGGAAAAGGGACATCCACACCAGTATATAGCCGGTAAAGTAACCTATGATTGCGCCGAAGCCTACAAGCATCAGCGACAGAATCGCAAATAACAGACCAATTTTCAAGGTTCCAAATGCGGACATAAACTGTATATTGCAATCATATGCTATAAATCCTTTTAGTGTTAGTTTTTACAGATGCAGGTTTTAATAAAAGTATTTATATCAGTATACTTCATTATAAAGTAATTAAAATAACATGGAAAACGAACAACTCGAAAAGCACAAACTAGGGCATAAAACAAAGAAAGGATTAGGATACTTACTTGGCGCAGGAGGCACCGGATTGACTGAAGCTTCCGTTATAGATGCATTGATAGATCTTCCAAAGCATTATTCCGGTGGTATAGGAGACTTTACAGCGCTCGGGATACTGGCAGGAGCGTCATCTATCGGGATAGCATATGGTCTCCTTAGATCAGCCTATAAACAAACAGAAAAAGACGACGAAGAACAATCCAAAATTTCTTTTAGAAAACACAGCAGATACTTTGCGTTTTTGGGTCTTTTTGATATTTCTTTGGGTTTGGGAAATGCAGAATACTTGCGAAATTGCCTATTTGATTATTTAAATAAGGGTATCAATCACATCGGTGCTTCAAACGGTGCTTTTGCGGCGGTAAGCGTTTTCTTTACTACGACAGGAATATCATTTTTGTATAGTTCTTTCCGGCAAAGAAGGATTAACAAGTATATCGATAGCTATCACTAGAGAATTTTTTATTTTCAATAATACTAGCACGTCCAAGTTAGAGATTATTCTACTGTAACTACAGGATCATATACCAAAGTTAACAAGCGGAGACTTGTAAAGAGAGTATATTTCGGAAGGGGAGAGAGGGTTCATTATAGTAAATGATCAAGAGCTGGTATCATTCCAAACTTTACCGGATACGTCATAAAATAAAATGGATTGATTCTAGAATTACTTTATAAATAATGCCGTAATCTATTAGTAATGAAGTCCAAAGCCAGGCAGGCGCGCTTTGTAGAAAAGATGCTGGCATACACGGGTACAGGTATATTAATTGTATTCCTGATTTATTTTTCTGAAAATTTCTTCTCTCATCCAGGGTTGAACGCCGGCGATTACAAAGGTGACATCATACTGTCTCTTCTAATCTTATTTTTGGGATGGGTTTTAGCCGGCCCGATATTCTTTGCTGCCTTTATCAGAAACTCTGGCAGGAAGAAATAAACCACAGTTGAACGGTGTTTAATATTTCATCATATAAATCGCGGCGATGTTGAAAAACTAAAGAAAATGTTTAATATCTACAAAGAAAAAAGCAGAGTCATTTGAATGTCTAAATCTTATTTTCTGCCTCATCCCGTTTGTCTAAAATTATTCCCTGGAGATCTGAGACCTCTTCGTAGAACGCCTTAACACGTTTCATTTTATATCTACAGTATATTATATCGTTAAGAATGTATGCGGCTCCGCCTAGGAATGATACAGTCTCGACTAGAGATTGACCGCCAATATATGAAGCAATCCCCAAGCCGACCATCACACCAAACGGACCACTGTTTATTACAGATCTTGTATCAAAAGAGTACACTTCCATTTGTTTCGCGAAGTAATGCTTTATGTCATCGACAGTTTCTAAGTCCTTCTCAGTTATCTTATAGTGGGTTTCAGAGGCTATATCAACTACTGTTTTAAGCGCATCTTTATACACAAGATAATGTTTACTTGGCAGAGACAGCAGCTTCTCCAGTGAATTCTTCCCGGTATTGGATTCGTACAATTCCAGCTCAGCCATAATAGGTAATATGATAATAGGTGCTATAAATAAATTAAATCGTTCTCCCGGCCCAAGTTTGTATATATTCTCAGATTTTCGTAAATTTAGTAATATCTCTAGATTAGATAATGATCCTAGCCCTAAAGAGTGTAAGTGTTGAGAATTGATAAGAGTATTTTATGGTAAGCTGCCATCAACAAAAGAAGGAAGAAAAATCCAAGGAGAGTTACAAGTTTCAAGTAACATCAAATACATAAATCTAGATCATAACAGAATAAGCCATGGATTTCGCGTTCGTCTCCAAATAAGCTTCGGTGTTTAGCGCCATTTTTACCCTTATCTTTGAGAGATGCTTCCCACTTAGATGCTCACTGAAATCTATAGGAGTCTCATTGAGCGCGTCAAGTCCAAACAGAACTTCCTTAGCTCCATATCCTTTAGCTCTCATCAGCAAATCATCATACACAATGTCATAGATCTTCGATTTTCTGAATCTGCGATGTCCCTCTATAGAGTCTACAAGAAATTTATCACCTTCTTTGTAGCATATTGCACTCCCTAAAGATTCGCCGCCAATTTCATACTTCACAAGGATGACATTATCATCTTTGCAGTACTCTGATATCCCTTCTTCCGCAGCTCCAGGTAGGTATACACACGCCATCTGAATACTTCTATCATAATCGAGTGGATTTTTGCTCTCCACAGCCCTTATCACACCATCGTTGAGAGAACCGTAATCCCTGTAGTTTGAGGAATTCAGCACGTCGCTTATGTTCTCGTTATTAAGGTTAGATAATACTGCATACGCCTTAGCATAGTCTCTGTTTTTGACTAATTCTATTATCTCCGGAAGTTTTGTCTTGTACTTGGAATAAAAGATGGATTTTCCCCGGTTTACTTTCTTATCACCAATCAGATCCCCTATGGTTTTCCTCGCTTCAGCTTCCGTTTCCTTATTCCTAGACCCTATTATGGATATCACAGAATATTTTTTTAATTCTTCTTTTGAATATCTTATACTGTCATTGTCATCGTTTATGCCATTCATGCTGTAGAAAACAGGGTTTTTCTCTGCGGAAGAATTTATGTAATTAGTCATTTCATTGCGTTTTTCAGATGAGGTGGAATAGAACAGCACAGTCTGTGAGAGATTTAGCGGTTTTTTTACCCCGTATTTATCGTTCAAGTGCGACATGACTACACTTCCGTAATTGTCTATGTTGCTTTCATTCGGTTTTGGCAATTCACCGTTAGACGAATTATAAGTCAGCACGGCGTTGAGGGTCGATTTATCCTTCACGAGCCTATCCAATCCCTTGTTTAAAACGTTTTCTAAATCATTCGGTTCTATGCGTCGTGTAAATTCCCTTTCGCCAATACCTATCAGTCTGCACGCGCGAAGCATTTTATCCTTATCTCTTAACTGAAGAACAGTATCTATAATGAGTTTTGCAATCTCTGGAGCGGCCTCTTTCCTGTATTTTTCCACAGTATTTACTATCTCGTCAAGCGAGAGTATTTTGTTAATCTTAACAACAGCATTTTTATCTTTTGGGCTATAGACAACCCTTCCAAGCAATTTTGCAATCTCTGGAGCGGTCTCTTTCCCGTATCTTCCAACGGTTCTGCTAATCTCAATAACAGCATCCTTATTCCTTAGTTTATAGGCAGCTCCTGCAAGGTAGTTTGCAATTGTCAGAGCCACCTTTTCCCCATATTTCTCTGTAGTATTTACTATCTCGTCAAGCGAGAGTATATCACTAATCTCAACAACAGCATTTTTATCTTTTGGGCTATAGACTGCCTTTCTTAACCAGAGTGCAATCTCTGGAGCGGTCTCTTTCCCGTATCTTCCAACGGTTC
>JAJZNK010000045.1 GCA_021811735.1 Nanobdellota archaeon
ATGGTAAAATCTGGTAGTATAAAAGGAATTGATACGACAGCGTGCATCCTTTTCTTGTCAAGGTACTCTGAGTAGATCAATATCCGTTGAAGAAATTATTTAGATTTTCCCTTGAATTCCGTGTATCCGCAGTGGCCACATGTCAGCCTATCCCCGTGTTCTGCCAAAAAAGTGCCATCGCCGCATTTCGGGCACGTTCTGTTGGCCCTAGAAAGCGTTCCACCCTCTACTTTGTAGAGTTTCCAGATCTCATTCTTTTTTTGCTTTTTCTTTTCCATTCTTTATACCGTTCTTTTCCAGCACGTACTTTGGCAGTACTTTTTCAGCCATTTTTTCATCTTTATAAACATGTGCGATTCCTTTCGCTTCGTTCTTTCCATAAACACTTTTTATAGTATATATTATGAGTTTTCCTTGGCTGTTTTCCTTTTCCAGTTCCTTTTTGATTTCATCTAGCCTTGCCATCTCTCCGCTGTTTAGTTTTACCGTAAAATTTATAATCGTCCTATCAAAATACAAATCATCAACACTCGACTCAGTTTTTATTTCCATTTATTCCACCGAAATAGCGTATCTTCCGTTCTTGCCTATTTTCATTTCTTTTCCTATCACGGATTTATCGCTGTCTGCCACTATCACTATCCCTTTCCATTTTAATGAAAGGTCATCATTTCCGCAGGCGGGGCATTTCTTCTCTTCCGTGAGAAAACTGCATACTTTGCATGCCTTTACTGCCATATTATTTCTTAACAGCCTCCCGCTTTTTTGCACCGAGTTTACCCAGTCCGGCAGAACGCATCGTCAATCCGACTTTCATTATTCCCTTTGTGCTTACTGCTATCACGCTTGCGAGTACAGTATCGCCGGCTTTTACGGTTGACTTGGTTCTTCTTCCTGTAAGCGTATTCTTGGAGAAATCGACGAAATCGTCCATAGTTTGAGAAATATGCACCAACCCGTCAACGGGACCTATATTAACAACTGCACCTATTTCACTCACATCCGTCACTTGTCCTTTGACCGTTTCGTGCAAAAGTGGGATATAAGCAAGGGCTCTGAAAACCGTGTCGTAATATATCGATGCGTCATTTGGTATTATTATCCCTTCTTCTATATTGTCTATACTTATAAGTCCTATAAGCAGGGCTTTTTCGTCTATTATTCTTCCAATATAATCGTGCTTTATTATCTCTTTTACGGCCTCACGGCTGTCCTCTCCGATCTTACTCGGATCGACTCTTACTTTATCTCTCAACGTTACAATTTCGTACATACTGAATAATAGATTTCTGTATAGTATAAATATATTTATTTATCTCATTTAAATGATTGTAGGCTTTAAATAACTTTATTTTCAAAGGTATTGATGGAAGCAAAGAAGCTGCTTGTTATAGGTGTAGGTGCATTGGGCTCGGCCTTCCTAGGAAATTTAAGAGGACAGTTTGAAAACGTTGGAATCTTTGACGGAGATATCGTCTCGGCTGAAAATATGTCGACCCAGCCCTTTTACAATGGCTGCAAAACAGATATACCTGTATCGAAAGCTGTCTTCGCAGCTGGCAAACTTGCACAGTCGAATAAACAAACCAATTATACTATATACAATAAATATTTCACAGAGGATGATTTTGATGTAATCAAAGAATACGATTTTATAGCGGATTTCACCGACAACATAAAAAGCAGACAGGTGATAAACAAGGGCTGCGTTAAATATGGCAAACCAGCGGTTTTTGCTTCTATAAATGATAGAGAACTTTCGCTCTACTTTTACAGCAATGGCAAAGCATGTTTCAATTGCATACTGAGAAAAGCGACCGGAAAAATAAAGGAAGGATGCGAATCCATGCTTTCCGCACCAAGTCCAGATACTGTAAACTTCATCATGCATGAAGTTTCTAATTTCCTGCAAGATAAGGATGATGGCGGGAACATGGTTCTGTTCAGTCTCTTTAACGGAAGAAGACTTGAAGCATACATCAAGAAAGATGCAGGATGCGAAGAATGTTCTCTGCATTCACTTGATATAGAAGACAGTACTCTGATACAAGCTTGTTCCTCGGGTATAAAAATCTCGTTGCATAGAAAATTAGACTTGGGCCTTCTTAAAAACAGAGTCGTCAGTAGCAAATTAATAGATGATTATTTGATGTATAGAGAAGGCAGGAAATCGTTCCTAATATCAGGTGACGGAGATTTTCTTTTTACAGGTTACTCATTGCCAGAGGCAAAAGAACTACTTTCTTCTCTTTTGAAAAGCAAGCCGTAGAAAAAGAAAGATGCTCGATACGGAAAGTATACCAGCTGCAGAGATGATATAGATATCATAAATCATCTGATGTGAAAGCAGGCTTCCTCCTAATTTGACTCCACCGTAATAGAAACCGTTCGAAGACAGTTCTATATAGCCGATAAGGACAGTGACTATTATAGACAAGCCTACTGCCATACCTACAATTGAAAGTGCAAAAAGGGTTTTTTTCCCGGCTTTAAACTTAAATCGCGGTTTCATATAATTATTTAAATAGTTTGCAGTCATAATATATTAATATGTCAGCAATTTTTACAGCGTTCACAGCGAGTAATGTGTCTAATGCTACATCTGCACTTACAAGCCAGGCTCCAGGGGTCTCTCTTCTTTTTTCAGGAATCGAATCGTTTCTTTTCCCATTCCTTTTGATATTCGCCATAGTGTACGGCGTACTCCAGAGAAGCGAGATCTTCAAGGGTAAAAGTGATATAGATGCAATCATCGCTTTCGTGCTTGGCCTGGTATTTGCAACTACGAATTATACGTTGAGATTAACTTATTTGATACTTCCATTGGTCGGTATAGTCGCAGTGATTATTTTCATGCTGTTAGTTATAGGGTCAATGCTTTATGGCAGTTCTTCCGAGCTTTTGCAGGCAAAGTCGGCTAGAAAAATAATAGTGGTCGTTTCAGTAATTATCTCTATAGGATTAATAATCTGGGTCTTGTCCACAGCCAACTTAGGGTTTGCAGGCATCTCATCCACAGCCGTTTCCACAAACCTATCCAGTTATGCTCCATACATAATCGTCTTTCTTGCATTGGTGATAGGGGCGTATTTCTTGTTTAAGTAATTTGAATACTTATAAGTAAAAATATTTAAAGAAAAGTATAAATACTATCGGTTTCAATAATTAATAATGGTAGCACTGGTCGCAGGCTCGTTTTATTCGCAAATCGATAAGGCACTTAGTCTCGTGACTCCCCCAAACGTCAGCAATCCTATAGAATTCTGGCTAGCGTTTCTATTGATTCTGGCAATTCTTACCTCTGTTTTGAAGAATGTTACTTATTTCGGTGATGCCAAAAACAAGGCCTCGAGGAACATGATTGCACTTATAATCTCCTACTTCGCTGTAACCGTTGCATGGGTTAGCCCTGTGCTGGTTTACATGTCATCGACACTCGCAGTTACTGCAGTGATTCTGGTTTCGATGTTAGTAGTCGCAAGTCTGCTTAAATTTGATATAACTGGGAGCAGCGCAAAATGGCTGTTCGTGGTCGCGATTGGAATACTTTTCCTAGGAGGAGGTATATTCTCAAATGCGCTTGTACCAGCAAGCTCTGGAACTGGAAGCCAGCTTTCAAACATAGCTTCATCGTTGGTAGGCCCAAATCTCGTGTATCTTATACTCGGTATGTTTATTATATTCGTCATTGCATTTACATTTGGTAGCGGCGGTTCGAGTAAAAGCCCATAGGTGTTGACATGGTAAGTTTACCGATATTCGGTTTATATGATTTGATTGTATTTGTTCTTATATTCTCGATCGTCTATGGCCTTCTCGCCAAGTCGAAGTTTTTTAACAGTTCAGACGTACCTGCGCTGATTGCAGTGGCCATCGGGCTTGCTTCGTTGACTTCCTCGTTTTTTGTAAGTTTCATAGTTACTTTTTTACCATACGTATTAGTTACTCTGCTTTTCGTGTTTCTGGTAGTGCTACTTTTATCGGCTTCACTGATTTCACAGGGTTCTATGACCGATTATCTTAAGAAAAGTTCTCTTGTTCCTGCGATGGTTATATTCATAATGTTCATTTTTGGGCTTATCGCATTCGGTACTGTTGCTAGTCACTATCCCAAAGGGACATTCGGTGTCGCAAATTCCACAAGTGTAACAAATTCTAGTATAATTGCATCTAAGTCATCCTTCCCTGGAGACATAACATCGACTTACGTCTTGACTTTACTTACAAGCCCATCGTTTCTAACGACTATACTTACGCTGATGGCAATGACTATAACAGTGTTCGCTATAACTAGACAGAGACCGGGCGGAAAATAGATTTATACGATTTTTTGGTAGTTCTTGAAATCGCTGCTGAATAGATGAACACCATTCACTGGGAATTTAAATTCTTTGTTCATCAAGCTAAAGTCATAGTTCCTGTCTTTGATTTTTTTAACCCTGCACAATGTGACATGTGGCATGAATTCTTTGTCTATAGGAATTCCTATGAAGTTGCTTATCCTCTCCGCAAGATACCCCAACTCCTCGTGGACTTCAGCGTATATGACTCTTGGGTTTTTTATGCTGGGAAATCCCCCGATTCCGCTGATTGTCATCATTTTGGAAAATTGCAGTTTTTCGATGAAGTCGATAAAATCTTTTTCAATCTTTATATCTCCAAGAAAGACCAGAGTTATATGCAGCTTTTCTTCATCTACAAAATTCCCATCGAAGTATTTTTTTAACTCCGTGTAAAAATAAGAAACAAGCTCTTTTTTGATGGTATCAGGGATATCTATTGCGGTGAAATACCTGCTCATTTGACCGTTTCTATAGAGTCTATCTCGCCGTCTCCGTCGATGTCATAGCCTCTTATCATTCTGCTCCAAGGGATTTCATTGCTGTATCCTT
>JAJZNK010000050.1 GCA_021811735.1 Nanobdellota archaeon
TGACTTACAAAGTTCAAGATGGGCCAAAAGGCATAGCCCATGCACTCCTTCAGGCAGAAGAGTTTGTAAAGGAGGGGGAAAAAGCTGCAGTAATATTGGGCGATAATATATTCGAAAAAGTAGAGTCACCGCCAAATACATTCGTAGATGACAATGCATATATTTATCTAAAAGAAGTTGAAGATCCGGAACGTTTTGGTGTACCAAAATTGAGCGACGAAGGGAATGTCATGGGGATTTTAGAAAAGCCAAAGAACCCTCCATCGAAATTTGCAGTTACTGGATTATATATTTACCCTAATGATGTTTTTGATTTTATCAAGACACTCAAGCCTAGCCAAAGGGGAGAATTAGAGATAACCGACGTTAATAATTGGTACATAAGACAAGGAAGGCTTAAGGCTGTTTTTTTGGACGGATTTTGGTCAGATGCCGGTACGTTTGAATCATTGCTAAAAGCTGCAATTTTTATAAGTGGCGATACTAAAAGTTTATTATAGCACTACCTAAAAGTTTTACAATAAATCATGGAGTTCCGTTATTATAAAACTTCGTATGAATCAAATTCTTTTCTTTCGTACCTATTTTTGACCAGTATGTTGGAAAGCGACTCCAACACCCTTAGAGAACGGTATAGAAACTGTAAAGATGCGAAAGAAAAGACGCGGTATACGACACTCTATGCGGTGAGCATAGGTTTCAGTGTTGCAGAGGCTGCAAAATTTGTAGACGTAGAAGAGTCTACGGTCTATAACTGGATTAAGAAGTGGATAACGGAAGAGAGTGTGTGTCAGACAAACCGCGCAGCGGTAGGCCCCAGAAACTTACCGAAGAGGATGAAAAAGAGATAAAGGAACTTATCGACGAGAACGATCCGAAGAAGCACAGAATAAACGCCATGTCCTATACGACTGCCGAGCTTCAGGAATATTTTATGAAGTTCCATTCCAAGTTCATTGATGAAGAAACATTCAGGGCCCATCTGAAAAAGATGGGTGCTCATTACATAAAGGCACAACTGCGGTACAAAGAAGCTGATCAGGAAAAACAGTTAGAATTTGCACGCAACTTCTGTGATTTGGTAACGGACCACGAATTCACAAAAGTGCTCTTTATCAACGAAATGTCGGTATCAACCTCTGCGCATAACGGTTACGGATGGACGTTCAACCAAAGGCTCGTTGTCGACGTTCCTCAGCGCACCAAAAACAAAGGCGAACTATTTCGGTGCAGTAGAGATTTTAGATGGAAAAGTAATAGAGATCGTAAGGAAAAGCACAAAAGCGGATTCATTCATGTTGCTCCTGAAGAAGGTAGAGACGACATGTCCCGACGATAGAATACTGATGTTGATGGACAACGGCAGAGTGCATCATGCGAGAAAAGTATTGGACTTCTTCGACAAACTGGAACAAATGAAACTTTTATTTCTTCCTCCGTACTCACCTGATATCAATCCCGAGGAATATTTCCATAATCATCTGCGGAATAAACTTCTGAACAACCACGACTTCGGGAGTACAAAACAGATTGGATGTACGATAAGTAATTTTGTGAAAAAGTTAAGTCCGGAAACGATCAGAAGCATTGCGACGCTGTTGCCGATCGAGGCGCTCTTATCCGTCCAAACGTAGTTGTCGGACTTTCAAGGAAAGCTATAAATAAGAAATATTAAGTTTTTTTAGCATATAGTAACCCAATACGAATCCTACAGCTTCAAACTTCTTCTATTCAGCAATTCGAGTACTGGTTTCACAAATGAGGATATAATAAAGAAATACACAGGAAGGTTAAGGTGTTTTAAAAGTTGACAATCAACGCCATTTACTCAATTAAGACATTTGGAGTACTGCCGACCTTGTCGGCGTAGATGATCCGGACGAAAAGATTTATAAGGGCGAAGTCCTCATAGCATTAAACCATTTCATTAAACATGACAATAGTATTATAAATTTACAGAGTGATTTAAATGGAAAAGTCTTTAATCGTAATACCAACTGTAAGGAATGCGGGTGTGATATCTGATTATTTCAAGAATGCATCTTTAAACAAATATCCCACTAATGACCTATTTTTTCTAATACTCACAGAGGATCATATAAATAAAGAAGCTTACAGGATTGAACTCAAAGAAAACGGATTGAATGGGGACGTTTTAAATCAATCTGACAGGGATAAATTCATGAAAGAAAACAGAATTGGAGACTATATAGATATAATACCTAAAAAATCCCATGCCGAAACTAGCTTTGGACTAATATATCACCTTTTTCATCAGGAGTTTCAGTATGGGTTCTTCATAGATGATGATACTGCTCCAACAAATTCTTCGAATTACTTTGGAGATCACATAAAGAATCTTAACTTTACTGGGGAGATAGAATCAACAAGTAGTAATAATGGGTGGGTCAACGTATTATACCAAACATACAAGCAGCATAAACTGTATCCGAGAGGGTATCCTTATTCTAAAATGGGAGAAAAAATATCGATAAAGAAGACAAATATTAAAATACAAGGGAGCGTGTATATCTCGCAAGGGCTTTGGACAAACGTTCCGGATCTTGACGCTATAAGAATCCTTATGGATGGTGACCTTAATGGCCAAGCCAAAACAAGACTCACCCCAGAACACTATAAAAATAACTTTATAGTAGAAAGGAACAATTTCATTACTATTTGTTCTATGAATCTTGCATTTAGGAGAAACATAATACCTGCATTCTACCAGTTTCCAATGGACGATAATCCATATCATGTAGGTAGGTTTGATGATATATGGTCCGGTATAGTTGCAAAGAAAGTGCTAGATCACATAAACAAGTATATAATAAATGGTTTTCCATTATGCATTCACAACAAAGCTCCTCGCAGTACATTTAAGGATATACTAGCCGAATCCCCTGGATATGAATCAAATGAATATTTTGGAGAATCTATCAAGGGCATAAAATCAGACAGTACTGACATATTAGATATAACAGAAGCCATAGCTCAAGAACTTTCTAATAATGGTAAGACGCCCTTCATAAAATATTGTGGAAATTATATGAAACGATGGCTTAACATTTGTAGAAAAGTTGGTGGTAATATATGAATCATATGAAGATAAATTATACCTTATATGGTATTGGTCTTACTGGTGGCGTGAGGACGTTGCTCACTCTTGCAAATGGTCTGGCAGAAAAAGGACACGAAGTTAGTTTTAACATTCTTGAAAGAAGAGTTAAAATTGATTTACCTATAGATAAAAAGATAAATATTACTCAGGGAAATGTCCCCTGGCTCATAAAGCTTTTTGATCCAATGTTCTATATCTATAGTAGAGGAACGCGTAAGACAGACTATCTCATGCTTGAGGGCTTTCTTGGGAAAATGGGAATTAAAATATCTTTTGATTTAGATAAAGCGCTAAATAACACCATCCCCGAAGCTGATGTGTCTGTAGCAACAGCTTTCCCAACTGCCTTTCCAGTCTACCTTTCGAAATCAAAGGCTAAAATCTATCAAATGCAGCATTTTGAAACAGTATTCAGCAACAGCCAATACGATACACGGCGTGCATTAGCAAGCTATAAATTACCATTAACAAGAATAGCAAATTCTTCATGGCTCAAAAATAAACTTAAGGAAGAATTAAACGTAAATTCAAATCTAGTCCCATGGGGGATTGATACGGAGATATTTAATACAAAAAAAATAGAATCTAAAAATCTAAGTAAAATATTCAATCGAAGTGAAAAATATTCCTATATACTATCATTAGGTAAAAGTACACGCTGGAAGGGACTATCTGAGCTCTTCGCAGCTCTAGAATATATAAAGAAGAAAGAACCAAACCTTAAGCTAATGCTCATACTCTATGGCCAAGAACCAACTCTAAAAAACAGTTCTCCGATAGAATGTGAATACGTGTTCAAACCGTCAGATAAAGAGCTTGTTTACTTATATCAGAATTCAGATGTTGTTGTGACACCATCTCATTCTGAAAGTTTTCCTTTACCACCTCTAGAAGGAATGGCCTGTGGTGCAAAAGTAGTAACTACGCCTTATGGTGTAGAAGATTACGCAAAAAATGGATACAATTCAATAATAGTAAAACCAAATGACATAAAATCACTTGCTGAAGGAATAATAAAGACAATAACAGATGAAAGGCTTAACGAAATATTAAGAAAAAACGGCCCACATACAGCAAAACAGTTCACTTGGAAAAAGAGTATCGATAAAATAGAAACTATATATAAGAAGTCACTCGATGTTACAGATAGTTAATTATATCTAGGGACCGAAGTCAAAAATATATTTATTAGAACTTTTGTTTGACGCTTCCCTTTAAACTTGCAGAAAAGGCTTATAATGATTCTATGCGCGTATTGAAGCATGGAAGCTTCCAAACTGCATAATGAAATAATCAAGGCTATTCTGCCTCTACTTCTCGCGAACTGAAACAGCTGGCATTGAGCAACGGGATAATGGAGTACATAGCCACGATCCATTACCTTGAAAAATATCTCCCTAAAAATGGTGTTGTTGCTGACATAGGCAGCGGCACTGGGAGATATTCTTTGTGGCTTGCGCAGCATGGCTATGGAAGGTTGACTGCATGCAGATTCTTGAAAAGGAGAAAACGAAATATTGCACAATGGCTATAAACCTCTATTGCGATGTGCTGCTGTGATGCCTTGGCTGATTCCATACATGTATCGAAGCTGGTCAAGAAGTACGGGCCATTCACTGCAGTGAAGGGAATATCCTTCAATGTGAAGAAGGGCGAGATATTCGGCTTCCTGGGCCCGAACGGCGCAGGCAAGACCACAACGGTGCACATGCTCACAACGATAATAGGCAAGACAAGCGGCGAGGCGAGGGTTGCCG
>JAJZNK010000008.1 GCA_021811735.1 Nanobdellota archaeon
AAAAAGCAAAAATAAAACATGATACGGGAAAGATAAGGGGAATATACAAGCACCTTGGCAGGATGGACTTTGAGAAGTTTGATATAAATGATGCAATAGAAGAGATAGCAAGAGAAACCAGCATAAATAAAGAGGAAATCGAGAGTATACTCAGCGATATGCAGGCTGTTTATTCCATAGCAGATCACACCAGAACACTCTTAGTTGCGATACATGACGGCGCCTTGCCTAGCAACGTCGGTGGCGGGTATAACCTCAGAAACATACTCAGAAGAGCACTAAACTTTATAGATTCAAAAAAATGGGACATTGATTTAAATGCTGTTATCGATGAGCATAAAAAAGAATTTGGTGAGTGGTTCAAGGAATTAAAAATGACCGATACAAAAGAGATTATAAATAAGGAAATAGAAAGATACAACGACTTCAAGAGCAGAAACTACAAGTTTATACTGTCTTTGCTCGATAAAAAAGAGATAACAGAGAAGGAAATGCTCGAGCTGTATCAGTCCAAGGGTATAACTATAGATGATATAAGATATGTGGCTGAATCGGAAGGCAAACAGATTTCCCTGCCTGAGAAATTCTACAGCGACATAAATAAGAATAGTCCAAAGAAGAAGAAAGAAGAATACGGTTTTATAGAAGGGATGGATCCCACTAAGAAGATGTTCTATGACGAAAAACTTACAAAAAGCAGGGCTAAAATCCTAAAAATCATAGAACCTAACATGCTCATCCTCGATAAAACGATATTTTACCCGGAGATGGGCGGGCAAAAATCAGATAAAGGAAAGATAAATGGTATAGGTGTAAAGGAAGTGAAGATAGCGGATAACGTGATAATCCATTACATGCAGAAGCTGGACGGCTTTAAACCTGATCAGGAAGTGGAAATGGAAGTAGATACTGAAAGGAGAGAACTGCTGAGAAGGCATCACACCGCTACGCACATAATAAATCAGGCATGCCGCAGGATACTCGGTGAGTTTGTGTATCAAAACGGTGCGGAGAAAGACGTAGATAAAGCGCACCTTGATATAACTTACTTTGACCAACTTACCGAAGAGCAGGTAAATAGCATAGAAAGGCTGGCCAATGAAGTCGTTGCAGAAAACAGAAAAATAAACGTCAGCATAATGGAAAGGGACAGGGCAGAGAGCAGATACGGAATGTCGATATACCAGGGCGGTTCCGTCCCAAATGCCGAGTTACGTATAGTAAAAATAGAAGGGTATGATGTAGAGGCATGCGGAGGATTACACTGCAATCATACCGGAGAGGTAGGCCTGATAAAAATCATAAAAACGGAAAGGATACAGGACGGGGTGGTAAGACTTGTCTTCAAGGCGTACAAACCCGCATTGGAATATGTGGAAGAACTGGAAAAAACGGTGAAACGGCTTACAAACCTATGGGGAATACCTCAGGAAGAATTATACAAAACCGCAGAAAGGTTCTTTTCAGAGGCAAAATACTACAAAGAACGGTATAAAGAAGCGGAAATCGACAAAATTTTGGCAGAACTGGGTGAGAAAACTGTGAAAGAAGAAGATGGGATAAAACTGATAGAAACAAAATTGAACGATTTTGGTTTGCTTGCTGCACTCGTTGAAAAAGCGAATAACGTCGTCATATTCTCTGATGGAATAGGATTGGGCAAACCGGACAATGAAAAAGTAAGAGAGCTGCTTTCCAAGAGATACAAAGTAGTAACGGCAAAAAAAGATAGTTTATTGTTCGGACATAATTGAAATATTGCAGAAGATTCGATTAAGCTTAAGAAACGCTCCCGAAAGTCACGGAAGGCATTACGCCTGAGGGAGGATATGCAGCTGTATAAACATACTGCCAAATACCGCCATATTGTGTTTGCTGGAGGGCGATATAGCCTGTTGTTTCTGCTTGCGCAGTTGAAGTTGCTCCGTAGCTTAAATGATTTATGTACCCAAAAGCTAAATCTCCAGAACTGTTTATCCCAAAGTAACAATTATAAAAAAGATTTGGGGAGATAGATTTTATACTACTCACAGAATTCCACGGGAATACACCATTCTCATAATTTGAGACAAAATTCATTTCTGGGCCACCACCGTTTTGCCACATGGCACAGGCATACGAACTAACTCCTATAGATGAAGACGTGGTAAAAATTAAAGAAGCAGATGCATCGATACCGCCACCACCTGGAAATCCCGTACTTTCGTAAGACGAGCCTACAGTTAATGGAGCAGTGAAAGTATTTTTGGATGCTACAAAAGTGCCCCAATTACTACTCATGGCTATACTTAGACCATTATTTTGGGATATCGTACCTCCTGCGTTCGTAGTAGCCCAAGTATTCGTGTTTAAATTCGTACCTTTAAAGTTATCATAGAAATTGAACACGTTCGCTCCGTTGTCATATTCTCCATAAGTCGATGACAGCTGAGGAGCTTCTCCTGTGTTTACTGTATTCAAAACGTTCTCCCCAATGGAAAAAAAGTCCATACGAACTGTGGCTGAGGTAAAACTGCCTAACTTTAACCAGTATACTACCGTTTGACTGTTGGTTGTTCCGTTTTCTCTCCAGCTTGAGATTACCGTGCCGTTTGGATAGGTAAATTCGATGTTATTTAGAGTTGGGGATGCATAACTCTTATAGTTACTCATGTTTACAGCAACCATCTGCTGGAATGGACTGGGTGTTGCCGCACTTGAGGTTATAGTCAGGGGAACGTAAGCCGTTATTTTCAGCGAGGAGGAAGTTCCCGCTATCGTTCCTGTGGTATTGGTAACCACGTTTCCAGCCGGTGTGGAATAGGAATACTGCATCCTTGCTGACAGTGAGAATGCTGTTCCTGCAGAAGTACATGTCACTGTAGGTACTATGAATGTGGTTGAGGAACCCGAGGTTAACGTAACCGGAGCTATATTGTATAGTTTACCGGTTGAGGCCGTTGTTCCCGTGTTTGAAGAGAAGTAGACCGCTGTTATTTTCGCGGATGTCGCTGAATTCGGCAAACCACCGGCCGTTACTGCTACTATTAAATTTGCCTGGTCACAGATTACTGAGGATACGGCAAAAGGAGAGAAACCGCTGCTTGTTGTTGTTATTGCAGAAGAAGGATTAAAAATACCCATGCTGTACAGAATTACTGCTACGATGACTATAATTAAAATGGCCCACCCATAAGTCATCATATACTCCAAGGCCGACTGCGATCTTTTAGAATGCGCAAAGGAAAGAGTTAACGGTTTAGTGTGTGCGTGTGTGTGACTTTTGGAGACGCGTTAACGCCGCCAACCACTCTGCTTCTGTCTCTTCTACTGCCTTCACATCTGTTAAACATATGAATACTTTGTTTTTTTTATTTAAATGTTTTGCCCGCGGATTTGACGGCTTGATTTAACAGGAAAGTTTACTTTACATTAAGAAGCCATTTCCACAGCGGGATGAACTTAATGGTTTTGCCTTCTATCTTTTCCTCTGCTTCGTAGTCCCAGGTTATTATCTTTAGATCGTTACATTTCAACAGTGCCGAGGCCTTTAATAAACCGCTGATCTCCCTGGTTTCAACGTCTCTTCTCTCATTTGCATATGTAACCTGTATTATTTCTTTTATTTTCAGGTTTTCTTTCAATACAAAATCGACTTCGTAAGACTGGGTTTTGAGGTAATAGACATCAAAATTTAGATTGAAATAACTTCTTCTGCGAAAAATATCTATAGCCACGATATTTTCCATCATTCTTCCGGTGTTAGAACTCGTTCTAGTACTTATGGAATTTATTATGCCAGGGTCTATTACATACACTTTTTTACTGCTTTTTTCTATTTCTACCGGCTTGAAGGAAAAATTACTTATGCTGAATATCAAGTAACTGTCCTGCAGATAGGATACATAATTTTTTGTGGTATGGCTGCTTCCAAGGGAGAACTGGTTTTTCAACCTGTTATAACTCAGATCTCTGCCAAACATGTTTATCACGGTCGATGCAATCTCTCTGAAAGTAGTTTTATACTTTACATTGTACCTGACTATAATATCCTTCTCTATTATATCATTGTACAGCCCTTTGGCATAAAGCATGTAATCTTCGTTGTTTATCACCACTTCGGGGAATCCGCCGGTTTTCATGTAGTTATCCAATAAATTTTTAATCTCTCCCATGTTTATAGTCGTTTCATCCCGCGTATTATAGTTATTGAAGCCCAGGACCTCCCTAAAACTCAATGGAAACAGCTCTACAGACAGATGCCTGCCGGTAAGCCTTGTAGCCAGCTCTTTGCTCAGAAGATTAGCATTTGATCCGGTTATAAATAAGTTGAAACCCGCATTATACAGGCGGTTGACAAATAATTCCCAGTTTTTAAGGTTTTGCACTTCATCGAGAAAAATCGTATTGACTGATTTGCCGTATATCTCCACTAAAAACGACAGTATTGAATTTTCATCGGACGATGCCAGCGTCAAGTCATCGAAATTGGCATAGGCAAAGTCTTTGCCGATAATATTGTAGGTTAATACCGATTTGCCGCTTCTTCTTATGCCTATTATAACTTTTGGGAGTTTGCTGACTTTATACCCGCTTAAATAATGTTCCAGTTCTCTGGGCAGTACTTGTATACCTTTCATTCTTCTCTCCAGTTCGGCTCTCTCATCCAGTAGAATTCCTTTTATATCCATAATAATATTAATGCAAATAAATATATAAATATTTGCACTGGCACTGCAATATGAAAAATTAAGAATATTAGATTATTTAAATGCTTGCGCTACTAAAGCAGACTATTGTCTGACATCCTCCCACCAATGATTCAACTCTACTAGTTCCGCATTAGTTTTATATAAAAACTAATACATAACTCTTTTGTTTTATAAACATGTGAGCGTG
>JAJZNK010000020.1:0-3470 GCA_021811735.1 Nanobdellota archaeon
TATAATTAGTAATTTTTGGAGAAGACCATACCCCTCTACCTTACTCTTTTTGAATAGTAGGGATAGGTCAAAATACTGGATTCCAAAAAATAGGACAATTATAGCGAGCCATGAGATCGGGCTCAGCTCTATTGAAAGGTTGAAGAGTAAATTAAGTGCGCGTATTGCTATATAAACGATAAATACTGAAAATATTGCCAAAGTGCCCCCTATCAGGAGAAAAGCCCACAGATATGTAAGTATATATTCGAACCTGCTTGGCGATTTCTTTTCAGTCATGATTTCACCGTAGATACTTATAAAGTCGAATCAATAAAAACGTTTACCTGAAGTTGGTTTTGTTGATTTAGTCTAGCGGCGATAATGTAACCCATTTACTAAAACGCCACTTTCATTGCAACACCGCAGCTTCATGGTTTCGGTTTCCTTACTCGGTGTCGCTGCTGAATTTAATGTCTGATTTGCCTCATTGAACCAATCAGCGCTATAGACAAGTGTGTGGCCCCTGGGCCTACACCCACTGCTTTGCCGTGATTTGCGGGAATAATCCCATTGCAAACCTAGGTAAGAGAAGTGAGCCGCATCAGATATATAATGCTTTATTCCGATGGACTTTGTCCAATAATTCCGTTAATTCCTAGGGGTTTTAAACCCTAGGATACATTTTGTTTTGGCGACAAAATGTACAACTATAATAGAAATTGAAATTCATATAATAATATGTTGGTCAACAGAGGCAAAGTGATAACAATCCTGGTAGAACCATCATTGATTGAATCGGAATCTCTGCAGAAGATGAATAAGGGAAAGGTAGGTAGAAGATTCAGGTTCTGTACTGGGCTTATATCTGCAGCATTTGCGGTAAAATGCGTTTTCCGAATAGGATATAGAGAACTGGAGGGGTTTATGACAGATATCTCTGACAAACTCCGTAAACCGATACCAAATTTCAGGACAATCTGGTGGAGAATAAATCAAATGAAGAATGAGGGAGTAAAATTCAATATCAATCAGAGGCATACTGTAGTCGCAATTGATGCGACCGGATTACGGCCAATTAACGACGGAGAATACCGGATGATGAAATACGGAAAAAGGAGGGAATGGATAAAGCTTCATGCGGTAGTCGATGTCAAAACAAAAGAGATCCTAAATGTTGTTGTAACGAAAGGGAATGTTGGGGATTGTAGGGAATTTAGGAATGTAGCGTCCCAATTTCAAATAATGTGACCGAAATCCTAGCAGACGGCGGCTATTGCACCAAGGAAATATACGAATTTTGCGGCAAAAAGAATATTCTACCTACTATACCAGTCAAAACAAATTTTACCAACAAATTTATAAAATCCAAAATACGGCGGAAAATGCTGGAAGATCAATTAGGTTTAATCTATACCCCAGGATATCCTGGAAGAAATCGGTTTCTAACGAAAGAAAAAAGAGAACGGAATCTTGAAAAATCGAAAAAGAAGGTTAGATATGGGAGAATGGTACTAGTTGAATCGGCATTTTCCAGATACAAAAGGGTTGTCGGAGAAACATTATTCTCTAAAAAGATAGAAAATATTGAAAAGGAGATTGTTGCAAAAACAAATATATTGAACAAATTTGCAACAATGTAATCAAAGAGAAACAAACTAACTAGAGCAGGCCTAATTTAACCTATTTATTGGACAAGGTCTTCCGATGCTACCCTTTGCAAACGCTTCAGGTTTTCGATAATTTCGGGCGTTGCTACGTGCAGGAGGTTCTCCTCCAAAGCCTCGATAATCTGAGGCAAAATCTCTCTTGCCATCGGAGCTAATTGGGGATTTGCAGTGCCAGTTTTTGGCGCGGCAGCTTCGCTGCCAGTTTCAAGCTGCGCCACACCTAAACAGTCGTCCCGACTGTAGTCCGCGCTGACGTCCCGCCTGCACGCTTCAAACTCCGGCACCCCAAAGCCCTCCCGCCCGTCGCCCGAGACGACGAGCCGCGTGTACCACCAGTTGCAAGCGTAGAAGCCGCGGACCAAAGGCCTTACTCCTGCAGTGTCTACCCTATATAACCATCTTATCTGTCCTGCAGGAAGATTATCGGCATTCGAAACCGCCAGAGGCACTCTTGTCTTTTCGTCGACCTTTCCTGCCTTTCCGCTTTCCTGAATGAAATCCTCAAGAACGGTTACTGTGCTTTCTGGGCCTGCAGAGAGTATTACGGTCTTTCCTCGCACTTCTATTGCAGGGTGATCTATGTGTATCCCCACTCCTTCCTTTCCTATTGCCTCTTTTGGAATTGAAGCAGCAGAGAAGACCCATTCGTTTTTCGCTCTGTCCTTACAAGCGTCTACGGCATCTTTTCCCGCATTGAATTTTCCATTCTTTGCGGGATAGATCAATACGCTGTCCGTCCATGCGGGGAAGACTCTGCTTATTTCTCTCCACTTTTCCGACCCGACTGATATTTTATCGTAATCAGCATTTGTAGGCATTCTCTTTCCCTCCTTGTCCATAGCCAGTCTTGCATCCAGCCAGGTCTGTATCCTTCCTGTCGAAACTATTCTTGTCTGCTGCTCTTCCTGTGCAACCTCTCTTGCCTGCGTAGCAGTTATTGCCATAATCTCACTGTAATAAGTAGCGTAATTTCAGATATATAAACATTGTGTAAATATTGATGAAACTAAACTAGGCAATGAGCATTATGGCTATATGGAGCTAGTTGCGAGGGGAATTACACTTAAAGGGGTTAAGGACTGGTATTTTGGTCTTCATAGTGCACTAAAAATAAACAATATGACTCATGAGGAGTTTGGAATAGACGAGGTAATCAGTTCTGAGATATTCAGGGCCAAGCCGATTAAGATAGTCGGCCATAAATTTAGATTTAATAAGGTATCTAAGAAACTTCTTGGTTTCGGAGTCATAGAAAATGGTGCTTTAAGATATTCAGACCGTGAAAAGACCATACTGGATTTCATATATTTCTGGAGATATAACGGAATATAGAAGAAAGGATATTAATTGATGTGACTGAATGGGTCGGTGGTATAAAAAAAGAGACTTTGAGAAGATATGCTAAGAACTATCAAAAGGCAGTCAGTAACATGGTAGAGAGGATGTTAAAGTGAATATAAACCTGATAAATGAGATCTGCAACGCCTTGAGTTACAAGAGAACCGACCTTAAGATTATTAGAGCTTTACATCTAAAATATTAAAGATGAATAAAATGGAGAACCAAAAAATAAAACAATCTACATCTTTATTGACTCTTGTTAGAATGAAAGGGCAAGGTCAGGCATTTCTTACTAATAGGCATGAGAATAGTGTCTATACTTTATTTATGTCAGACAAGGATAGTTTATAAAAATGACAAACCCTTTTTTTAAAAGCGGTGTTTATTTACTAGATAAAAAAGATTTATCTAATGAGTACGGCGAAAGCATAACGCTTGAGGAAGCTCAGTTGCTTATCGATAGGATAAGGGCGCTACCCC
>JAJZNK010000020.1:3480-4799 GCA_021811735.1 Nanobdellota archaeon
CGAGAGGAATATGGCATTAACAGATGAAGCATTAGACAAAATCAAAAATACCCAAGAGGGGGCAGAGACATACTTTGTTTCAATGTTTAATGAAACACACATAGATAGGATAAAAGAAAAATTAGAACTGATTGAGAATGATTCAAAACAATCAAAAAACTAGAAGATTAAGATATCTAAGAGATAATGCTTGCTAGATATATGAAACCCAAAAGATTGTTTGATCAGCTCTTATGTTAGTAAGCGTAGGAATAATAGCCTATGCCGTTTCACTATGGAACTCTAATTGAGTATCATAAATTGGGAATCAAATGGCAAAAAAATCTAAAAAGGAAATTGGTTTTAAATTTAGCAAAAAATATTTGCTTTATATCTTAGGTTTACCTGCAATTGAGTCTTTACTCATTTTTATCTTTGGTTTGCTAACATCTAAATCCATTCTAATTTTTGGCAATTCTTCATATTATGTGTACAGCCTTATAGCTTTTCTGCCTTTTATAATATATTTGCTATACAAGAAGATAGAATTGCGCAATCTATTTGAAAATTTTGGTTTGCAAACAATCTTGTTTGCTTTTATCTGGCTTGGGCAGTTAATACCTGCATTTATATTCATCTATTTATTACCTAATCTTCATCACGCCATAATAAGCACAACAGTATTGTCAGCTATCCTAACTGTATATTTATCGTATGCAATAACTCTCTTCTTCTTCTACTATTTCTTTAGAAGATTTAAGAATATTCTTAAATTATTAATCGTTGGAATAGTCGGTTTAGTTTTAGCAACGCTTTTTATAAAAAATAATATGGGACCCGAATTTGAATTTATTTTACAATTTGAAGCCATTTTTATCTCTTTAGCTCCAGTTTTATTCGGTTTCTTATATAATGTGTATAAAGAAAAGGAGATTGATGCGAAGTACATAGTTAATCAATTTATTATGACTGAATTTTTTGGAATCTTTTCCTTAATAACATTACTTTTAGCTTATTTAGTTAATAACGCAATCCCACAGGGCACTATTTTTGTTTTAACAAAACTCTCAGTCGTGCAATTTATTTTTATTGGACTCTTGTCATTTTCTACTTCCTTCTTATTTGTTTTTCTTATTTCAATTATAATATTATTATTGCAACTAAGGGATAAGGTGTAAAATCAGATTGGGTCATGCTAAAACCCGGTTAGAAAAGGTAACATTTGAGGCTTCTATATATAACCCCTAAATGAAGATGCTCCCAACGGGATTTGAACCCGTGTCGCGGGGTTGAAGGCCCCGTGTCCTTGGCCGGGCTAGACGATGGGAGCTAGATGCGGC
>JAJZNK010000048.1 GCA_021811735.1 Nanobdellota archaeon
CTGTCCCGTTTGCATAGAAGAATTCTACGTTTTGAAGGTTTGAAGCCTCGTAGCTAGAGTATAAATTGGAGCTTATGTTCACCATCTGCTGGAACGGGTTTGGTGTGGCAGACGGCTGATCGTTAATGATAGTTATTGGGGCGTAGTTTACGATATTTGACGGCAATGCAGACGGTGATACCGTTTCAGAAGGCATTATTCCATTCGGTGGATAAGCTCTAACGTAAAACCATTGATACTGTGCGGTTTCAGATTGTGGACAACCGCTGCTGCTGCCGTACGATTGTACTCCTATAACAGGATAGGTATCACTGGCTATCGCATTTTGTGAAGAACTTAATACTGGAGTATTGTTATAATATCCAGTTATACCTGCATTAGAGGAGGAGAGCACTGTCTGAACAGGCAGACCGTTTGTATTGCTGCTTATGGAACTGACATTGTATAGGTTGTTTCCATGATAAGCATAACTGCAGGTTTCATACCAGCTCATACCTACGTAATTAGTTATTCCGCTGCTGGGTATGCTGGAAGAGGTAAAACCGAAGTGTTCTATTGTCTCATCTCTCGCAACTGGAACTTCAGTTATCAACGCACCCGTCACACTATTTGGAAACTCTTTATTGTATACTAAAAATGAGAAAGATGGGCTGGCAGATGTACCCGTATTGAAACTTGCACCGTTTGAAAACGATGCGCTTCCTCCACCAGCAGTATAAGCTGTGAATCCGGAAATCGATGACGAGCTTGCAAAATTGGTATATACATTGAATACGTTTGCGCCATCATCATATTCACCATATGTGGAAGATAGCTGCGGAGCTTCTCCAGTTGTTTTATTGTTGAACAAATTGGTACTACTTGAATAAATTTTGATGTAAATAGTCATGTTAGAATTCGCAGACAACCCCGAGATTTTTATCCACCATGTTGCATTATTAATCGTATAACTCTCAAGCCATGAAGGTATAACGCTGCCATTGGAATATGTAAATTCTACATTCTGTCCCAAATTTGAATTCCGTGCGATATAAGTCCAAAATGGATCTCCATTCGTGATGGATATCATCTGCTGGAATGGAGAGGGAGTAGCAACCGGTTGAGTGTTTATTAACGTTAATCCAAATTTACTAAAATTTCTCAGTATTATACTGTTAGTAACTACTATAGAACTAGATAGGTTGAAGTTCTGTAATAAATTGTTGTAGATGTCTTGTATCGAAGAGTTAAATATAGAATTTGTTTGATTAGATGGATTTACCAAATTTATCTTAGATATTGCATTTAGGAAATTATAATACTCTAGTCTGGGCAAATTATATCCTTGTTGCAGAGAATTTATGTTTTGATTAGTCCGTAGATTGGCAGACTCTATGCTTATTATCGTTATTACTGTAAGTATAAGAAAGAAGGAGAAAAATATGGTTATCATCTGTCCTTTTCTATTCATACAATATAATTTATATGCATGTTTTTATAAGTTATAGGATATGGATTATTACAAAAATGAAGACAAAATGCAGAGATTTATACCCGTTTTTATGGATCACCTTAAAAATGAAAACATAAGAAACAAAAAACAAATGCTTATACTAAAAAGAGAAGTTTGCCGCGAGATAGGCATGCAGAATATACCAAAAAATGGAGAGATAATAAGCAAACTTCCACAGATAGATATAGAAAAATATTCCACCCTTTTCGTTTCAAAGCCCATACGCGTCCTATCCGGAGTAAATGTGGTTGCATTGATGACGAAACCGTATGACTGTCCACATGGAACATGCATATTCTGTCCTGGCGGGACGAAATTCAATACCCCTCAAAGCTATACGGGATTTGAGCCGGCAGCTAGAAGGGCTTTGATGAATAATTATGATCCTTACAAACAAGTAAACGCAAGGCTAAAACACTATCTGTTCATGGGTTACAATCCCCAGAAAATAGAAATTATAGTTATAGGCGGGACATTTACTACTTTACCAAAAGATTACGTTAAAGACTATATCACAAACATCTACAAGGCTATGAATGAATTTTATGGTAATAAAATAGAAGGTGATCTGGTAGAGCAGCAGAAGTTCAATGAAACTGCAAGAGTGAGATGTGTTACCTTTGCAGCCGAAACTAAGCCAGAAAGGTGCAGTAATGAAGACATAGAACGTATGCTTGATTATGGAATAACTAGGGTTGAGATGGGGGTTCAAAGCGTTTATGACGATGTTCTTTTTAAAACAAATAGAGGACATACAATAAAAGATGTCACAGATTCGACCACAAGATTAAGAAATTATGGCTACAAAGTAGATCATCACATCATGCTAAATCTTCCCTTCTCTGATTTTGACAAGGACAAAGAAACTATAAAACAAATTTATACAAATGAGGATTTTAAGCCGGATGCCATAAAGATATATCCTACATTAGTTATACGTGGTACTGGTTTGTATGAGATGTGGAAAAATGGCAAATATCAACCTTACCCTGTAGATCAAGTTGTAAATCTCATAGCAGATGCGGAAGTTACCGCCCCGAAATGGATGAGGATAATGCGAATAGAACGAGATATACCTTCTACTTTTATAGAAAATGGAATCAAGACAACGAATCTAAGGCAACTTGTAGACCAAAGACTAAAATATTTAGGTAAATATCCTCAAGATATAAGAGGTAGAGAGATAGGTCATGTCAAAATTACAAAGCCATTAAAAATAGAACTCGGTCGGGAAGATTACCGAGCATCAAAAGGAGATGAGATTTTCCTGAGCATAGATGACGTGAATAATAATGCTATGATAGCGTTTTTGAGGCTTAGGTTGGCAGATGGTTCAAGGGAGGCATTTGTGAGGGAATTGCACGTTTATGGTAAAGAGTTAAATATAAACATGAAAAGTGATTCATCCTTCCAACACAAAGGTTTTGGAAGGATGCTTTTATCCGAAGCGGAAAGGATATCTAGACAAGAGTACTCAATAAATAGAATAAATGTTATATCTGGCATAGGTGTAAGAGAATACTACCAAAATTTAGGCTATAAAAGATATAAGTGGTACATGTCAAAGGAAATAAAACGTGGAAGATGAAATATTGATGAATGCTAGAAAGGCTAGGGAGATAGTGAAACAGAAAAAGCTTCTGGAAAAAATAAGTCTGCATGGGGTTTCACTCGACTTTGAAGGGAGCACAGCTTACCTAAGTGGCGAAAGTGCGCTAGAGGTAATGTCCGTTAAAAACGTTGTATCAGCATTTAACCGTGGCTTCGACTCTAAAATGGCCGCCCTACTATTAGATGATGATTATGATCTCATAGTGATGAGCATAAAAGACTATACCAGTTCTGAAAAAAGAGCCCTGCAGTTGAAAGGCAGAGTGATAGGAACAAGGGGACTGATAAAGAAAAGACTTATGAGGGAAACTTCTTGCTATATAAACGTGTATGGGAAAACTATAAGTATTATAGGGCAGATAGAGAATCTATCTATTGCGCAGTCTGCAGTAGAAATGATTTTAACAGGGGCAAAACATGATAACGTGTTTTCAATGATAAACAGAAGAAAAGTAGAGGTGTACACTAATGGAAATCGCTGAAGAACTCGCAAAGGGACAAAGAGCAATAAGTGTGACAGAATTCTTCGAAAAGAACAGGCATTTACTGGGATTTGACAATAAACAAAAGGCACTTTTAACTTGCGTAAAAGAAGCAGTGGACAATTCATTGGACGCATGTGAAGAGATGGGTCACATGCAGGAAAAAAACAAAGAAAAAACCACTCTACCAGAAATAACAATAGACGTCAAGGCCTTGAGTGATAATTATCAGTTGCTAGATGAAAAACAGAGTATAGGTCAGTTAATAATCAAAAAAAATGAATTTACAATCCTTTACAAAGGAAACAGTCAGTCCAAACAGATAAGAGGTGGAAAACTTTCATTGTCATTCGATGGTTCAAGTTTTGATGTATCCGAAAACAATAACAAACTTACAGTTTTGATGAACGGTGCCCAACTAAGGTTGAAGAAAAATGCCCCAATATTTCTTATAAAAATAACGGATAATGGTCCAGGTATACTTTCATCCAAAATACCAGATATTTTTGGTAGGATGCTTTATGGTAGCAAATTTCAGTCTATGAAACAAAGTAGGGGTCAGCAAGGGATAGGTATCCATTCCGCGGTGCTTTATTCTCAGCTTACTACTGGTAAACCAGCAAAAATAATCTCAAAAATAAAAAGTGCAAAGAAAGCTAAGATGATGAAAGTACAGATAAATATACTTAAAAATGAACCAGAAGTTCTTGAAGAATCAGATGAGGATTATCCTTACGAATCCGGAACATGCATAGAGCTTGAGATAGAAGGGCTGTATATTAGTGGAAATAAGGGTCTTGATGAATATGTAAGAAGAACTGCATTGGTTAATCCGCATGCAACTATAATTTATGTTAATCCAAATGGCGAGAAAACTACATACAAAAGAGTTATAGAAGCATTACCTAAGGAACCCGTTTCAATAAAACCACATCCCGAGGGGCTTGAGATGGGTATATTTATGCGTATACTTAAAAACTCTACAGAAAGGACGGTTGCTTCTGTTTTAGAAAAAGAACTTTCAAGGGTAAGCCGTGCAGTTTCTGATCAGGTCCTTAAAAGTGTAGGTATAGACACAAAGACGAAACCACAGGATATTGATAGGTCACAGGCAAATTCAATTTTAAAGGCTTTGCAATCGCTGGAGCTTATGAGGCCGCA
>JAJZNK010000003.1 GCA_021811735.1 Nanobdellota archaeon
GACAGACGTACCTGATATGGTAGCGTATCCTATCTCAAACGGTGATAAAAAATACCTGTGGAATGATAAGGCCAGGAGAGCATATGAAATACAAACTACTGCCAGAAAGGACAATATTCTATCAAATAAAAATAAGAATATACTACTAGGACTAAGGATGGTCTGGGTAACTTACGACGAAGATATACTGGAGGAAATAAAGGAAATTACCGATAAGAAAGATGATTACCTGCTAATAAAGTGATTTGATGGGAAATGACATGGCTATGCCGGAGGGGAGTTTCGAAAATGTACAGCTATGTCTCTTAAACGCTGAGAGATTACTGGCCGATTCCAAAAAAACTACGAGCCCGACAGCTGTAGCTTTAGTAGAATTTAGTCTGGAAGAACTCATGAAGGGCTGGATGCTAATCTTTATTTATACTAAGAATAAGTTAGACAAGCTAACTGAAACTGAAAGAAAAGCGACTATGGAAAAATTAGGTTTGAATCTGGGATCATTAAAAAATGAATTTGAATCAATGTCTGAAGAAGACAAGGAAAAATTTGGCAGTGCAGTTAAGGTTTTATTTGAGCCAGAACTAAAGGAGGCTTTTTGGAAGCATGACATTAAACTAGAATACCTGGCCGCTTTGTTAACGTATCTAAAGTATTGTTTACCGTTGCTTATGAAAATCGTGGACAAAGAAAGTTACATAGGAACAATCAGTAAGATTACGGGAGATTACACTAAACTAAAACTATCTCAAGAAGAGATTACACAGAAAATAGGAGAAACGCAGAGTCATTTGGAGAAATTTAAAACAGAAAATCTAAATATTTTGGAAAAAGTCAAGCAAAGAACTTTATATGTCGATGTGGAAAATGGGATATTAATCTCGCCTAACATGCGGACCTTCGAACTTGAAGAGCTTAAGTGGCTTGCGGAGATTTTACAAATACTGTTAAAGATAAACGCGATGGCAATGATCCAAAATTAACAATGATAAACATGGTAAAAACCCAAGATATTGTAAAGGAGATAATTTTATTGGTAGACGCTCGCCTAAGCCATAATGATAGTGTATTACAGATAGAACACATATTCAGGGGGCATGGATTTTACACAACCAGAGAATATCCAATATACAAGATAAAAGATGGCTCTGGAAGATCCGGCAGGATAGACATAGTTGCTAGGAAGGGAAAATTCAGAATAGCGATAGAATATGATCACCATAAACTGATAAAATGGAAGAGCTTCCAGAAGATAGTCCAGATTAAACCTGAAGCGGCCATAGCAATATCAGGTAACGGCGGCCTAAATGAAAATATGATTAGGGCAGAAAAATATGCAAAACACATCAAATCACCGCTGTATGTAGTTTCATTAAACGAAAGAAAATTTATTGGATTAGAGCCTGAGGAAGATGGCTGATAGGTTAACGAAGAAGCAAAGGAGCTACGTCATGTCAAGGATAAAAGGAAAGAACACTGAGCCAGAGTTGCTTATGAAAGGGCTACTTAAGAAATACCATTTTATTCACCAACCAAAAGGCATACTCGGGAACCCGGACTTCGGAAACAAGAAAAAGAAAATTGCAATATTCGTAGACGGGGACTTTTGGCATGGGTGGAATTTCAGGGCAAGGAAAGGAAAGTTACCTGTATACTGGGCAAAGAAGATTGCTAAGAACATTGCACGTGACAAGAAGACTACTAACCTATTAAGGAAAAACGGATGGACAGTGCTGCGGGTCTGGGAGTGGCAGCTTAGGAATAATAAGGAAGCTGTAGAAAGAGACCTGCGAAAGATTATTAATATGAAAAAGTAATAGCAGCTCATGGATAAGAACAAGTACGTTGACTTTGTATCTGATGCATTTTTCTTAAAGTGCATCGGATCCGTATGCAATGCATACTATGAAATTAAGGAAGACGTATCTATAGAAGACCTTAAAGGCAATGGGCTAGACCCATTCAAAACCGTATTTGACATTGCAAACAGGGGACTTGACTTTGACAGTTGGATAAAAGGGGAGGTATCAAGGCAGGCGGACAAAACCCTAAACAATAAGATAGGTGAGTTCCACCAGAACCTTCTGGGAGGGGTTGTGGGATGGACCAACTTAGGGGTAGGTGACGATTCAAAGTTAGACCTTAAGAAGGATGATAACAGCATATTCATAGAACTAAAGAACAAGTACAATACCACAAATGCTGACTCTGCGGACAAGGTCAGGGACAAACTCGAAAATGCGATAAAAAGGCATCCCACTGCAACAGCATACCTGGCATACATAATATCTAAGGATAATGGCTCAGGCCAGAAGGTATGGAATAAGAGAGGAAGAAAAGTAGATGAAAGGATAAGGAAGATTTGGGGTGCTGATGTCTATGGATTGGTTACTGGGGACAAACTAGCATTGAAGAAAACATGGCAAGCGTTACCGATTGCAATAAGTGATTACTTCAAGGTAGAACAGAAGATCAGCAAAGCAGATATGAAGAAGCTTATCGAACACTTTGGTTCTGCGCTTGGGTGACAATGCTTACTGATAGCGCCTTTACTATCTGTCTTCCGATAGCCTCTGCAAATCTTACCGGAACAGCATTGCCTATCTGTCGGTACTGTGAAGATATGCTCCCGCTGAACTTCCAATCGTCAGGGAAGGTCTGTATGCGTGCATACTCTCTTACGGTAAACGGCCTAGTTTCTGCAGGATGGCACCTCTCAGTCTGCTTCTGGGATGGCGATGTAGTAAGTGTCAGGCATGGCTCATCCCAAGATATGCGCCTAGCCATACCTCTTTTGCCTCCGCCGCTGTAAAAACTCTTACCCAGGAAATCTTTCTGGATATCTAGAGGCAAGTTCACCCAACTTCCGCCAGGTGGGACTAAATCCAACACGCTTTTCCTTTTTGCAGAATACTTAACTCCTGGAGAGCTGGGAACATGTGCCAACGCCTCTTTAAGTGTTACAAGCTTTCCGTAGCCTATTGGATATTCAAAATCTATCCCGTTCTTAGTGCCAATTATTATTATCCTCTTCCTTTTTTGGGGTACGCCGTATTCCACAGCGTCCAATACATTATACTGTACGTTATAACCTAATGACCTAAAGACCTCTAATATTACTGCAAGTGTCCTGCCTCTATCATGGTTTACTAACCCTGCGACATTCTCAGCCAAAAATAGCTTTGGCTTAATGTCCTTTACTGCACGGGCAAACTCGTAGAACAGCGTGCCTCTTGTATCTTCGAAGCCTAGCTTCTTGCCTGCATGGCTAAAAGCCTGGCATGGGAATCCACCACTGACAACATCTGCATTAATTCCAGCAAAGTCTATCTCTTTTATGTCTCCTAAGACAACGTTCCAGTCTGGCCTGTTAAGCTTCAGCGTATCCGTGCAGTCAACATCAAAATCATTTAAGAATACGGCTTCAAGCCCGGCGTTTTCCAACCCAAGCGCTAACCCACCTGCACCAGCAAACAGTTCAACAACCTTTGGTTTACCATTCATATTTAACACCACAAGTGCTATAGGCTCCGCTAATGGTATTTTGTACCGCAAATCTTATAATATCACCCAGAAACAGAGCTAATTTATATTGCGATAGCCGTTCGCACTTTGTATTTAGCATATCAACCACTAATTATATAGTCTTTTTGCATGCAATGGCCAAATTTCTGGCCTGCTGGACTCTCGAACTGTCAAAAGCAAAATCAATATTCCTGTATAACTCATCCTTGTCTTTTGCAATGTATCGCATTGTTGTGGAAGGACTGGCATGCCTGGCAAATCTTGCCGATAAAACTACATTTCCGTTATTTGACTTAGAGAATTTTGTTATCGCATAGTGCCTAAGACTATGCGTTGAAAGGCGATAAAGCCGCCTTTCCTTTTTGTTTGGATCGGTCTCTTCCGAATAAGCATAAAACTCATCTAAAGCTGAAAGTTTAAGCGTATCGCGGAAGACCTTTCTGACATAGTTTACCTCTACATGCCAGATGCCGTTGTGATTGTTGTCATTGTCTTTGAAAAATACATGGCCGTTTGATGCTCTTATACGGGCATCATTTTTGGCTATGTATTCTACAGTTTCTTTGAACAATTCTAATGGGATTATTAGGGAATCCAGCCTATTTGACTTTTCAGACTTCAAAGTCAGCTCCCGTTTGTCGAAATTGATGTTGCTTATGTGCAATTTTGATACTTCGCCAACCCGAAGGCCTAGATAAGCCTGGTACTTGAAAAGGAGCAAAAACTTCTCATTTTTGACGCTTCTTAGGAAATGCTGAAGCTCCGCTTCAGTGAACGCCTTGCTTATCGAGCCGTATTTTGGCTCTGCCGGAGTCTTGAAGCGTTTCTTATAGACCTTATGCAGGACG
>JAJZNK010000043.1:0-3562 GCA_021811735.1 Nanobdellota archaeon
TGGAATTGCTGGAAAAGGTGATTTGGAGCCTAACATTGAAAGAGCATTGAAATATAAAGAAAGGCTTACATCACCACTTTATGTGGTCTCTTTGAAACAGCGAAATTACAAGTTGATAGCCAAATGATTATATAGTAAAGTATATAAATTTGTATTACAGTATAATACTAACAAAAATGCGTTCACGGCAACGCTATATAAGTAGTCGCGTTTCTGGGTGATAGTAGTAATGCTTCATAATTTGTTAGCTTATGCTTCGGTACGGAATAAAATTAATTAGTTTATTATTTTATTGCCAATTCTTTATTACACTATTCATCCATTCCATAGTCTGGTCGATTCCATGGTCTGTCATTGCAACATTGCACCAGCGATGGCCATACCTAACATTAGAAGGAGTATGATTAACTTGGCTTTCGGTTAAAGGTTTGACATGCATTAATTGTAAACTGCTATCTTCGCCTTCACTTCGTTTATTGTGTTGCCATGGTGGTTTCCATACCTCTGGTCTTGCTCTTTCTTGTAGACCAGCAGGATTACCATTTATTGGTGATCTGCAAAGTGGGCAGTCCAACAAAGACTTATCTTCGTCTGGATAATCACTAACTAAAAGATTTTTATCTTTCAAGTAAGATTTAACTTCAGTATATGCCGAGTGCAAATCTGCACTGAAAAGTGCAGATGCAGTTATTACACCCAAAATACCGTAGCTACATACGGCTTGTTTTACAGAACAATACTCAATTATTGGTATTCCACACCAATTAGCTACCCAATCATCCTGAGTCCACGTTCTTAGTATATTTTTGTATGGTTCCCAAGCTGTAGCACAGATACAAAGAGGCTTAGATTCCTTCCATATATCCTCCGGCATGACTTTTTGTGTGGAACTCTTTTTAAAAATAAGCTTCTTATGAGCATCATCTATATCTATTTCTGCAGAAACAAATGCCGTTGGACAATTTTGTGATAATACTAACGGGTTCCATCTAAGATTTCTGTTGGAAAACGGTGCCTTTGCCTGTCTTCCTCTTGTGCAGATGGCATCTCTCTGTAGTTTTCCTGCACCTCTGCCTTGGCCAGCATCTCTGGAAAAATTGATTCTTGTGTAATCTTTGACAAATTCGTCTTCAGGAGCTGTACTGGGAATAAGTTCTGTTAATATTTTGCCGATTTCATCACATGCCGAAAGCGCAT
The DNA here is from genome assembly GCA_021811735.1 of Nanobdellota archaeon. Lineage (GTDB taxonomy): Archaea > Nanobdellota > Nanobdellia > Parvarchaeales > Parvarchaeaceae > Parvarchaeum. The sequence goes on from JAJZNK010000043.1 coordinate 1,198, forward strand.
TCTTGTCATCCGAAGTTAAGGATGTTCGAGAAACAGTATTTTGACTCACCATTGTAACCACAAAAGATAAGGAATAATTAACTTAATATAAAGATGTCTTAAGATAAAATATATAAAATACCAAAATACTGTAAATAAAAGATAATCTATATAAATAAGTGCCTATCAACATGATATGATAGGCTCAACATGAGATGATTATATGGAAACACAAACGAAACTAATAGAGATTCCTGTGAATTTTAAACAATATTTTGCAGAATTACATAATTACCTTTATGCAAACAGCAACATGTCTAGAAATGAAAGACTGGGGAAGGAACTCCTTAAAATTATTTTATGTAAACTGTTAGATGAAAAAAAAGGGACCGGAATCTTTTCTAGTTCAACAATGAATTTTCCGAATAAATTCAAACAATTTTTTAATGATACATTTTTGCCTATGATGATTGACTATGGCGTCTTTTTAAAAAACGATGAATTTTTGTTAGATGACAAGTCCTTAATGTATGTTGGAGAAAAATTACGTGAAATTTCACTTTTAGATCAACCTACTGACGTTTTGGGTGCGGTATTCGAAGTTTTTGCCGAAGGCGCGCTGGCAGGTGACCAAGGTCAATTTTTTACACCACTCGGAATGGTTTCGATGTGTGTAGAGATGATAATGCCAAAAGGTACAGATAAAATAATTGATCCGGCTTGTGGGTCGGGCGGATTCCTGAATTATGCGGTTAGATATGTAAAGAATAGATATCCAAATTCTAAAATAACAGATAATGTTTATGGAATCGATAAAGATTCAGATTTAGTTAGCATAGCTAAAGGATTTGCTTTGATTATAAGTGCCGAACCGGAAAATTTTAAACATGCAGATTCATTGAAATTGCTTCTGGATGATAAACGCTTAAAAGAAGTTGAATTGAGTCGGAATTATCTGGAAAAATTTGATATAGTTTTAACTAATCCGCCATTCGGAGCAAAAATAAAAATTTTTGACGAGGATATATTAAGGTATTATGATTTAGGCCATGTATGGAAGTATGATGAAACTGCAGACAAATGGATAAAAACAAGAGCCATAATAGAAAGGGAGCCGCAAATTCTTTTCATTGAATTATGTATAAAACTATTAAAGCCGGGGGGAAAACTTGCAATCGTTTTACCAGATGGAATATTAGGTAATACCTCAGACGGTTATGTTAGACAATACATTCTTCAGAATATGGATGTTTTGGCTGTGATAGATTGCCCGCATGATTCATTTATGCCACATACGCATACAAAAACCAGCGTTTTAATAGCAGCAAAGAAAAACGGCTCAAAACCTAAAAAGATATTTTTTGGTTCTGCCAAACAATGCGGCATTGATTCAAGAGGAACCCAGATTTTTAATCAAGATGGCACAATAAAAGAGGACTTTAGCAAAATTGTAGCTGAATATTTGGATTTTATAAATAATAAAAAAGAATCTGGATTACTAAGTTTTGCAGTTGATTCAGAGGAGTTGAATAGTGACATTTTAGTACCTTCGTATTATGATCCAAATCATGATAATGAGCTTAAAAAGATTGGGAAACGAGAAGATATATTATTTTATTCGATAAGAAAACTTATCGACGATGGTTATTTATCGATAAAAAATGCGCCTGCATCGGCCTCAAAATTAGAATACGGAATTGGCGAAGTACCTTTTATTCGGACTACCGACATAAGCAATGGAGAAATGGTGATGCCAGCCACACATAAAGTTTCAAAAGAGGTTTATCTAGAATATAAAAGTAAACAAGATTTACAAGAAGGTGATATCCTATTTGTAAAAGATGGAACTTTTAGGATTGGACAAACAGCATTAATCATAGGTAATGATGTAAATTCACTGATTCAGAGCCATTTTAAAATAATTAGAGTTTTAAAGGATGGACTCGTTGACCCTTATTTATTATTTTATTTGTTAAATCAAAAAATTGTGCTACGGCAAATAGAAAAAAATACGTTTGTACAAGCAACTTTATCTACTATAGGTAATAGACTTCTAAATGTGAGACTCCCTATACCAAAATCTAAAGAAAAAAGGGATAAGATATCTAAGAAGATAAAGACACTCATCCATTCAAGATATGAATCTAGGAATGAACTGTTAAACATGTTTAATGAGATTAGTATTTTAATGGAAAATTAGATAAAAACTGCCAGTTGGCTATTGCAGTCACGTTGGTGTGGTAGACCTCGTAAGTTGTGTTGGCAACGCACTAGCTGTCGTGGCATAGGGTTATAGGTAATTTATGAGGCCTTTTTACGAAAAGCTTTACCAAAAAGTCTGGGCATGTAATCTTTTTGGAAATGCTAATCATAAACAGCTAGGGGT
>JAJZNK010000043.1:3572-3933 GCA_021811735.1 Nanobdellota archaeon
CAACCTAATATTGCACATATGTTGTTAAAAGGCCTGAGTTTATGGATAAGGTTTAGTTTTTGAAAAGAGAGTATCTAAGGATGTATGTCTTTTACAGTCTTGTCTAAAAACACTTTATAAATTCCTGTTTCCATGAGTCATTGGGATTGGCCGTGGATGGGGAAGACAGGGTAGGATGCCCAGATTGCGGGAAGGGGGTAATTGTCACCAATCATGAGCTAGGCGAGGCCTCCTGCTCAGCATGCGGCCTTGTCGTGGACCAGGTCTTCGACTACTCAATGCACTGGTACGGGGATAAAGGAACCAGTTATCAGAAGACAAGCTACACCCGTGCATACAAAGGATTAGGGACCGTTGATCC